>NZ_JACAPW010000045.1:0-3217 GCF_013385495.1 Pseudomonas sp. F8002
CGAATTTTCGGCGAATGTCGTCTTCACAGTATAACCAGATTGCTTGGGGTTATATGGTCAAGTGAAGAAGCGCATACGGTGGATGCCTTGGCAGTCAGAGGCGATGAAAGACGTGGTAGCCTGCGAAAAGCTTCGGGGAGTCGGCAAACAGACTTTGATCCGGAGATGTCTGAATGGGGGAACCCAACCATCATAAGATGGTTACCTTACACTGAATACATAGGTGTATGGAGCGAACCAGGGGAACTGAAACATCTAAGTACCCTGAGGAAAAGAAATCAACCGAGATTCCCTTAGTAGTGGCGAGCGAACGGGGACTAGCCCTTAAGTGGCTTTGAGATTAGCGGAACGCTCTGGAAAGTGCGGCCATAGTGGGTGATAGCCCTGTACGCGAAAATCTCTTAGTCATGAAATCGAGTAGGACGGAGCACGAGAAACTTTGTCTGAATATGGGGGGACCATCCTCCAAGGCTAAATACTACTGACTGACCGATAGTGAACTAGTACCGTGAGGGAAAGGCGAAAAGAACCCCGGAGAGGGGAGTGAAATAGATCCTGAAACCGTATGCGTACAAGCAGTGGGAGCAGACTTTGTTCTGTGACTGCGTACCTTTTGTATAATGGGTCAGCGACTTATTTTCAGTGGCGAGCTTAACCGAATAGGGGAGGCGTAGCGAAAGCGAGTCTTAATAGGGCGTCTAGTCGCTGGGAATAGACCCGAAACCGGGCGATCTATCCATGGGCAGGTTGAAGGTTGGGTAACACTAACTGGAGGACCGAACCGACTACCGTTGAAAAGTTAGCGGATGACCTGTGGATCGGAGTGAAAGGCTAATCAAGCTCGGAGATAGCTGGTTCTCCTCGAAAGCTATTTAGGTAGCGCCTCATGTATCACTGTAGGGGGTAGAGCACTGTTTCGGCTAGGGGGTCATCCCGACTTACCAAACCGATGCAAACTCCGAATACCTACAAGTGCCGAGCATGGGAGACACACGGCGGGTGCTAACGTCCGTCGTGAAAAGGGAAACAACCCAGACCGTCAGCTAAGGTCCCAAAGTTATGGTTAAGTGGGAAACGATGTGGGAAGGCTTAGACAGCTAGGAGGTTGGCTTAGAAGCAGCCACCCTTTAAAGAAAGCGTAATAGCTCACTAGTCGAGTCGGCCTGCGCGGAAGATGTAACGGGGCTCAAACCATACACCGAAGCTACGGGTATCACCTTCGGGTGATGCGGTAGAGGAGCGTTCTGTAAGCCTGTGAAGGTGAGTTGAGAAGCTTGCTGGAGGTATCAGAAGTGCGAATGCTGACATGAGTAACGATAATGGGTGTGAAAAACACCCACGCCGAAAGACCAAGGTTTCCTGCGCAACGTTAATCGACGCAGGGTTAGTCGGTCCCTAAGGCGAGGCTGAAAAGCGTAGTCGATGGAAAACAGGTTAATATTCCTGTACTTCTGGTTATTGCGATGGAGGGACGGAGAAGGCTAGGCCAGCTTGGCGTTGGTTGTCCAAGTTTAAGGTGGTAGGCTGGAATCTTAGGTAAATCCGGGATTCTAAGGCCGAGAGCTGATGACGAGTTATCTTTTAGATGACGAAGTGGTTGATGCCATGCTTCCAAGAAAAGCTTCTAAGCTTCAGGTAACCAGGAACCGTACCCCAAACCGACACAGGTGGTTGGGTAGAGAATACCAAGGCGCTTGAGAGAACTCGGGTGAAGGAACTAGGCAAAATGGCACCGTAACTTCGGGAGAAGGTGCGCCGGTGAGGGTGAAGGACTTGCTCCGTAAGCTCATGCCGGTCGAAGATACCAGGCCGCTGCGACTGTTTATTAAAAACACAGCACTCTGCAAACACGAAAGTGGACGTATAGGGTGTGACGCCTGCCCGGTGCCGGAAGGTTAATTGATGGGGTTAGCTAACGCGAAGCTCTTGATCGAAGCCCCGGTAAACGGCGGCCGTAACTATAACGGTCCTAAGGTAGCGAAATTCCTTGTCGGGTAAGTTCCGACCTGCACGAATGGCGTAACGATGGCGGCGCTGTCTCCACCCGAGACTCAGTGAAATTGAAATCGCTGTGAAGATGCAGTGTATCCGCGGCTAGACGGAAAGACCCCGTGAACCTTTACTATAGCTTTGCACTGGACTTTGAATTTGCTTGTGTAGGATAGGTGGGAGGCTTTGAAGCGTGGACGCCAGTTCGCGTGGAGCCAACCTTGAAATACCACCCTGGCAACTTTGAGGTTCTAACTCAGGTCCGTTATCCGGATCGAGGACAGTGTATGGTGGGTAGTTTGACTGGGGCGGTCTCCTCCTAAAGAGTAACGGAGGAGTACGAAGGTGCGCTCAGACCGGTCGGAAATCGGTCGTAGAGTATAAAGGCAAAAGCGCGCTTGACTGCGAGACAGACACGTCGAGCAGGTACGAAAGTAGGTCTTAGTGATCCGGTGGTTCTGTATGGAAGGGCCATCGCTCAACGGATAAAAGGTACTCCGGGGATAACAGGCTGATACCGCCCAAGAGTTCATATCGACGGCGGTGTTTGGCACCTCGATGTCGGCTCATCACATCCTGGGGCTGAAGCCGGTCCCAAGGGTATGGCTGTTCGCCATTTAAAGTGGTACGCGAGCTGGGTTTAGAACGTCGTGAGACAGTTCGGTCCCTATCTGCCGTGGACGTTTGAGATTTGAGAGGGGCTGCTCCTAGTACGAGAGGACCGGAGTGGACGAACCTCTGGTGTTCCGGTTGTCACGCCAGTGGCATTGCCGGGTAGCTATGTTCGGAATAGATAACCGCTGAAAGCATCTAAGCGGGAAACTAGCCTCAAGATGAGATCTCACTGGAACCTTGAGTTCCCTGAAGGGCCGTCGAAGACTACGACGTTGATAGGTTGGGTGTGTAAGCGCTGTGAGGCGTTGAGCTAACCAATACTAATTGCCCGTGAGGCTTGACCATATAACACCCAAGCAATTTGCGTCGAAGAGACCAGATTGCGGTGTGTGAAGACGAAACGAACCGAAAGTTCGAGATCTTGCAAACACCTGGCTATCACATACCCAATTTGCTGAAGCGAGGCCAACTGGCCACGACTCAGTACCCGAATTTCTTGACGACCATAGAGCATTGGAACCACCTGATCCCATCCCGAACTCAGCAGTGAAACGATGCATCGCCGATGGTAGTGTGGGGTTTCCCCATGTGAGAGTAGGTCATCGTCAAGATT
>NZ_JACAPW010000046.1:0-142246 GCF_013385495.1 Pseudomonas sp. F8002
GATAAGAGCTTGCTCCCGCTGGAGTGCGCAGCGCTCCCAAGATTTTGGGGCCGCTACGCAGCCCAGCGGGAGCAAGCTCCCTCGCCACAGCAAGCTCCCTCACCACATAAAGCGGTATCAACACTCCACCGCACTCACCGCCAACCCACCCCGCGATGTTTCCTTGTACTTGTCATGCATATCCGCCCCGGTATCGCGCATGGTGCGGATCACCCGGTCCAGCGAGATGAAGTGCTGGCCATCCCCCCGCAGCGCCATCTGCGCCGCGTTGATCGCCTTCACCGCGGCAATCGCATTACGCTCGATGCACGGCACCTGCACCAGCCCGCCTACCGGGTCGCAGGTCAGGCCGAGGTTGTGTTCCAGGCCAATCTCCGCCGCGTTGCACAATTGCTCCGGCGTCGCCCCGAGGATCTCCGCCAACCCCGCCGCCGCCATGGCGCACGCCGAGCCGACTTCACCCTGGCAGCCGACTTCGGCACCCGAGATCGACGCGTTCTTCTTACACAGGATGCCCACCGCCGCCGCGCCGAGGAAATAGTCGACCACGTTGGCTTCGGTCACTTCTTCGCTGAACTTCATGAAGTAGTGCAGCACCGCCGGGATGATCCCCGCCGCGCCGTTGGTCGGTGCCGTGACCATGCGCCCGCCGGCGGCGTTTTCTTCATTCACCGCCAGGGCGAACAGGTTGACCCATTCCATCGCGCTCAAGGTCGAGCCGATCACATTCGGCTTGCCCAGCTCCTGCAAGCTGCGGTGCAACTTGGCTGCACGGCGCCTTACATTGAGGCCGCCGGGAAGGATGCCTTCGTGCTTTAGGCCTTGCTCCACGCAATCCTGCATGGCGCGCCAGAGCTTCATCAGGCCGCTGCGGATCTCGTCTTCCGAGCGCCAGGTTTTTTCATTCGCCAACATCAGCTCAGCGACGCGCAGGTTGTGGGTCTTGCACAGCTGCAGCAGTTCCACCGCACTGGAAAAATCATAGGGCAGCTCGGTGCGGTCCATGTCCGCCACGCCGCTGGCGGCCTGGGCTTCATCCACCACGAATCCGCCGCCTACCGAGTAGTAGGTGTCGCGGTGCAGCTCACCGTTATCACCGAACACCACCAGGGTCATGGCATTGGGGTGGAACGGCAGGTTTTCGTCGATCAGGCGCATGTCCCGCGCCCAGATGAACGGCACCGGCAAACGTGCGTCCAGCAGCAGGGTGTTGGTCTCGCGCAGGGTTTCAATGCGGATGCCGATCTGTGACGGATCGATCGCGTCCGGCCACTCGCCCATCAGGCCCATGACCACCGCGTTGTCGCTGCCGTGACCGATGCCCGTGGCCGATAGGGAGCCATACAGCTGAACTTCGACGCGCCTGACTTGTTCCAAGACATCACGTTCACGTAATCCTTGAACGAACAACGCCGCGGCGCGCATGGGGCCGACGGTGTGAGAACTCGAAGGCCCAATGCCGATCTTGAACAGGTCGAAAACGCTGATAGCCATTGCCGTGAAACTCCTCGATGAGCACAGGCCAGGCGCACATAACGCCTGGTGACGGAGCTGCTACGCTCATGTCGCAATCCGCCCAGATGCGGCCATCATCAAGCTTTTGCTGGCGCTCACGGCGTCTCACACCGACGTACCCATGCTCATCAGCGCCGCTGTTGTGGAAGGCGACGTTTTGGCCGTTTTTTGCGGTGCAGATCGGTAAAAAGTGCAGTTTTGCCGTGGAAAAAATCTGTAAGCGACGTCACCGACACTGGATACGACCATCCCTGTACTGGATACGACGCCCCCTGTAGGCGTCAGATTTTCACTGGTACATGATCAGTCTCGACTCGTTTGCACAGTTGCGTGGCAGAGCTGTGCCGCACGCCCAACCGCAACACCTATAAGCGCGGTGTTATTGCCGCCAGAAAAACACCAGGAGTCCACCCCCATGAAAGGTTCCCCGTCGTTGTTGTTGGCCGCCATGCTGAGTCTGCCAGTCGTGGCTCACGCTGCAGAACCGGCGCAATGCCAGACCGTCAACTTCTCCGATGTCGGCTGGACCGACATCACCGTCACCACGGCCACCACCAGCGAAGTCCTCAAGGGCCTCGGCTACAAACCCCGCACCACGATGATTTCAGTACCAGTGACCTACAAGTCCCTGGCCGACGGCAAGAACATGGACATCTTCCTCGGCAACTGGATGCCGACCATGGAAAACGACATCAAGCAGTACCGTGATGCCGGCACCGTGGAAACCGTGCGCGCCAACCTGGAAAACGCCAAGTACACCCTGGCCGTACCGGAAGCGCTGTACAACAAGGGCCTGAAAGACTTCGCCGACATCGTCAAATTCAAGGATGAGCTGGGCGGCAAGATCTACGGGATCGAGCCAGGCAACGACGGCAACCGGACCATCCAGACCCTCATCGACAAGGACGCTTTCGGCCTGAAAACCGCCGGTTTCAAAGTGGTCGAATCCAGCGAAGCCGGGATGCTTTCGCAGGTGGAACGCGCCACCAAGCGCGACCAGGCCATCGTGTTCCTCGGCTGGGAACCGCACCCGATGAACACCCGCTTCAAGATGAAGTACCTGACCGGGGGTGATGATTCATTCGGCCCCAACTACGGCCAGGCCACCATCTACACCAACGTCCGCAAGGGCTACACCCAGGAATGCAGCAACGTTGGCCAGTTGCTGAAAAACCTGTCGTTCACCCTGAACATGGAAAGCACCCTGATGGGTAATGTCCTGGACGACAAAATGAAGCCTGACGCCGCCGCCAAGGCGTGGCTGAAGAAGAACCCGCAAGTGCTCGACACCTGGCTCGCCGGTGTCACCACGGTCGATGGCAAACCAGGACTGGAGGCCGTCAAAGCTTACCTCGCCAAGTAACCGCTGACCCCGGGCCGGTACGCTGGCCCGGGATGTTTTTCCTCTTCGCATGTGGACATTCACTACCATGCTGACTGAACATAAAATCCCGCTAGGCCAGTACATCGCTGCCTTCGTTGAGTGGTTGACCCAACACGGGGCCGCCTACTTCGACGCAATCGCATCGACCCTGGAAACGATGATCCACGGCGTGACGTTCGCGCTGACCTGGTTCAATCCACTGGCATTGATCGGTCTGATTGCGCTGCTCGCTCACTTCATTCAACGCAAATGGGGCCTGACCGTTTTTGTCATCGCCTCCTTCCTGCTGATCCTCAACCTGGGGTACTGGCAGGAAACCATGGAGACCCTGGCGCAAGTGCTGTTCGCCACCCTGGTCTGCGTGGTGATCGGGGTGCCGCTGGGCATTGTTGCCGCGCACAAACCGATGTTCTACACCCTGATGCGGCCGGTGCTCGATCTGATGCAGACCGTACCGACCTTCGTCTACCTCATCCCTACCCTGACCCTCTTCGGGCTGGGTGTGGTGCCCGGGCTGATTTCCACGGTGGTGTTTGCGATTGCCGCGCCTATCCGTCTGACTTACCTGGGTATCCGTGATGTGCCGCAAGAGTTGATGGACGCCGGCAAGGCCTTTGGCTGCTCGCGCCGTCAGTTGCTCTCGCGGATCGAACTGCCCCACGCCATGCCGAGCATCGCCGCCGGCATTACCCAATGCATCATGCTGTCGTTGTCGATGGTGGTGATCGCGGCCCTGGTGGGCGCCGACGGCCTCGGCAAACCGGTGGTCAACGCGCTGAACACCGCCGACATCGCCCTGGGCTTTGAAGCCGGCCTGGCGATCGTACTGCTGGCCATCATGCTCGACCGCATCTGCAAACAACCCGACGCCAAAGTAGGGGGTGATGCATGAGCATTATCCGATTCGAAAATGTCGACGTGATCTTCTCCAAAGACCCACGCGAGGCGCTCAAGCTGCTGGACCAGGGCATGACGCGCAACGAGATCCTGAAAAAGACCGGGCAGATTGTCGGCGTTGAAAACGCCAGCCTGGATGTCGAGAAAGGCGAGATCTGCGTGCTGATGGGCCTGTCCGGTTCGGGCAAGTCGAGCTTGTTGCGCTGCATCAACGGCTTGAACACCGTCAGCCGCGGCAAGCTGTTTGTGGAGCATGAAGGTCGCCAGATCGACATCGCATCCTGCACCCCCGCCGAGCTGAAAATGATGCGCACCCAGCGCATCGCCATGGTGTTCCAGAAGTTCGCCCTGATGCCCTGGCTGACGGTGCGCGAGAACATCAGCTTCGGCCTGGAGATGCAGGGCCGCCCGGAAAAAGAACGACGCAAGCTGGTGGATGACAAGCTGGAACTGGTGGGCCTGTCGCAGTGGCGCAACAAGAAGCCCGACGAGCTTTCCGGTGGCATGCAGCAGCGTGTCGGCCTGGCCCGCGCATTGGCGATGGACGCCGATATCCTGTTGATGGACGAACCCTTCTCGGCACTCGACCCGCTGATCCGCCAGGGCTTGCAGGATGAGTTGCTGGAGCTGCAACGCAAGCTGAGCAAGACCATCGTATTCGTGAGCCATGACCTGGATGAGGCGCTGAAACTCGGCAGCCGCATCGCGATCATGAAAGACGGGCGGATCATCCAGTACAGCGTGCCGGAAGAGATCGTGCTGAACCCGGCGGATGACTATGTGCGGACCTTCGTGGCCCACACCAACCCGCTGAATGTGCTGTGTGGCCGCAGCCTGATGCGCACGGTGGATAACTGCACCCACGTCAACGGCTCCATCAGCCTGGACCCGGGCGGTGACTCGTGGCTGGACCTGGCCGAAGGCAACACCATCAAGGGCGCGCGGCAGAACGGTTCGGTGCTGAACCTGCAGAACTGGGCACCGGGGCAATCGGTGGAGGGCCTGGGCCGGATGCCGACGCTGGTGGATTCCAATATCGGAATGCGCGATGCGTTGCAGATTCGGTACCAGACAGGCAACAAGCTGGTGCTGCAGGACGACAACAAGGTGGTGGGGATTCTGGGTGACAGCGAGCTCTATCACGCCCTTTTGGGCAAGAACCTTGGCTAACAGACACCGCAAAATAAATGTGGGAGCGGGCTTGCTCGCGAATGCGGTGTATCAGTGTCAGATGTACTGACTGACACTGCGCATTCGCGAGCAAGCCCGCTCCCACATTTTGCTCAGGTGGTGTCAGTATTTGATCGTTCCCACGCTCTGCGTGGGAACGCCGCAATGGACGCTCTGCGTCCGCTCTTGAAATCGTGACGCGGAGCGTCACAGGATGCGTTCCCACGCGGAGCGTGGGAACGATCATCACCACCAACCTTTAGCTATAGACACGGCCAAGGAGCTGCCGATGGCTTTCAAACTGATCGAGCACGTCCCGGGTGATCTGCTCCTGGGTGAAGCCCATCAGGTCGTATTCCTGAGGCCCGTTGTGCAGGTAAACCTCGGCGCGGTAGTAGCGCGTGCGCTCTTCCTCGGGCAAGTCGTTCGGTGCCGACGAATAAGCATCCAGGCTGACCTCGTAGACAAACGGATTGCCCTCTTGCATCTCGATGCGCACACCAATGCAGCGCTTGGATTTGCCCAGCAGGGTCTGCACTTCCAGCCCCTGGTCACGCAACGCAGTCGCCGCTTCTTCCAGCGCCGGCGTGACGTGCTTGTCCATAAAGCGCTGCACGGTACCCTGGCTCGGTTGCAGGTCCAGGGCAGTCAAACGCTCGCTGAAACCACGCCGACCACGCTCGGCCAACTGCGCCTGCTCCAACTCGATCGCCACGTCCTGGCGCATCGCCTTGTGCAGGCCGAACATGAAGAACACCAGCACCACCGAGAACGGCAAGCCCGCCAGCACCACCATGGTTTGCATGGCTTCGAAGTTACCGGCGAACAACAGGCCGATGGTCACCAGGGTGATCACCGCCGACCAGAAAATCCGCAGCCAGTGCGGCGCATCTTCGTCAACGTTGCCGCCCTTGCAGGACAGGTTCGCCATCATCACCGCGCCGGAATCCGCCGGGGTCAGGAAGAGTACGAAGCCGACGAAGATCGACACACCGATGACGATTTTCGACGCCGGGTAATGCTCAAGCAGTTGGTAGATCGCCATGGACGGCTGTTCCAGCGCCGTCTTGCCCAACTCCACCGCACCATGGTTCACCACCAGGTCCAGGGCCGAGTTGCCGAAGATCGACAGCCACGCCAGGGTGAAGCCCAGCGGGATCAGCAGCACGCCGGCCACCAGTTCACGCACCGTGCGACCGCGGGAAATACGCGCGATGAACATGCCCACGAATGGCGCCCAGGAAATCCACCAGGCCCAGTAGAACAGGGTCCACAGGCCCATCCAGCGTTCGGTCTTGTCGGCGTCGCCTTCGTACACGTACAGGTCGAAGGTCTTCAGCACGATGCCGTTCATGTAGTCGCCGATGTTCTGCACGAAGCCGTTGAGCAGGTGCAGGGTCGGGCCGAACAGCAGCACGAAAATCAGCAGGCCGCTGAACAGCACGATGTTCAGGTTGGACAGGCGGCGAATGCCGTTCTCCACACCCGACACGGCGGCAATGGTCGCCACGGTGCTCATCACGATGATCACGATCAGCAGGTTGGTGTTGCTGTGCTGCATGCCGAACAGGTTTTCCAGCCCGGACGACACTTGCATCGAGCCAATCCCCAGGTTCGTCACCAGGCCCAGCAGGGTCACGAACATGCCGAAGCCGTCCACCGCGTGACCGGCCGCGCCTTTGACCCAACGCTCGCCCACCAGCGGGTACAGCGCCGAGCGCAGGGCCAGCGGCTGGTTATGACGGTAGGCAAAGTACGCCACGGCCAGGCCGACCAGTGCGTAGATCGCCCAGCCGTGCAGGCCCCAGTGCAGGAACGTCAACTGCAACGCCTGGCGTGCAGCTTCGCCAGTGGCCGATGCGCCTTCAGGCGGGTTGAAGTAGTGGTCCAGCGGCTCGGAGGCGCCGAAGTACAGCAGCGAGATGCCGATGCCCGACGAGAAGAGCATGCCGGCCCAGGCGCCGTAGCTGAAGTCCGGGGTGTCGTCCTTGCTGCCCAGTTTCAATTTCCCATAGGACGAAAACGCCAGGCCCACCACAAACACCAGGTAGGCAGCGATCACGACCATGTAGTACCAGCCAAAGCTTTTCGACAACCAGGCTTGGGCCACACCGAGCATCCTGCCGGCTTCCTGCGGGGCGATGATCAGAATCGCGGTCAACAACAGAATCAGCGCGGTGGAGGTGTAGAACACCCAACCGTTGACCCGCACCTTTTCTGGCGGGGTCTTTATAAGAGAGGCAGAACTCATGGCACAGATGCTCCGGGCAGTGCAGAGAAACACAAGGCAACGCTTGACCCGAGCCATCGATTTTTCGGCAGTCGACGGACGGGTGTATAAAGACACCCCGAAAAACCATAAACCCCCGGCGAACCGCTGTGCCGGGCTGTTTCATGGGTTTTCCCGATGTCAGGTGGCGCCACATGCACGTAGGAAATACCTGTAGGCAGCGACCATTTGTCGCAGATCTTATTCTTTGTTGATTGAACGTTCAATCAAAACAAAATAGACTGGCCCTCAAGCCGACGGACGTTTATCGCCCGTTGGCAGGCCTAAGGAGAGGTGCACGATGCCCAAGGTCGGTATGCAACCCATACGCCGCCAGCAGTTGATCGAAGCCACATTGACGGCGGTCGATCAGGTCGGAATGGGGGATGCCAGCATTGCGCTGATCGCCCGTCTGGCCGGTGTCTCGAATGGCATCATCAGTCACTATTTTCAGGACAAGAATGGCCTGATCGCCGCCACGATGCGGTACCTGATGAACGTGCTGATCGAGAACGTCACCGAGCGCCGGTTGGCGCTGAAAGATGACAGCCCGCGGGCCCATCTTCAGGTGATCATCGAAGGCAACTTCGACGCCAGCCAAGTCAACGGCCCGGCTATGAAAACCTGGCTGGCCTTCTGGGCCACCAGCATGCACCACCCGTCATTGCACAGGCTGCAGCGGATCAACGATCACCGTCTGTATTCCAACCTGTGTTGCCAGTTCCGCCGAGCGTTGCCGTTGCCCGAGGCACGCAGCGCAGCCCGAGGCCTGGCGGCCCTGATCGACGGCTTGTGGTTGCGCGGCGCCCTGTCGGGAGACGCTTTTGACACGGAGCAGGCGCAACGGATCGCTTACGAATACATGGATTTCCAATTGGCCAAGCAGGTGAGTTAGAGCACACATAAACGCTCAACTCCCGAACCGCGCCAACCACTAATGCACTTGCGAGGACTTTATGGCCCGTTTCGAACTGCAAAAACTCTACATTGACGGCGGCTACTCCGACGCTGGCAGCGATGCCACTTTCGAAGCCATCAACCCGGCTAACGGTGAAGTTCTCGCCAACGTGCAACGCGCTACCAAAGAAGACGTCGAGCGCGCTGTGGTCAGCGCCGAAAAGGGCCAGAAAATCTGGGCCGCCATGACTGCCATGGAGCGTTCGCGCATCCTGCGTCGTGCCGTCGATATCCTGCGTGAGCGCAACGACGAACTGGCCGCCCTGGAAACCCTGGACACCGGCAAGCCGTATTCCGAAACCCAATACGTCGACATCGTCACCGGCGCTGACGTGCTGGAATACTACGCAGGCCTGGTGCCCGCCATCGAAGGCGAGCAGATCCCGCTGCGTGACACTTCTTTCGTCTACACCCGTCGCGAGCCGCTGGGCGTCGTGGCCGGTATCGGCGCGTGGAACTACCCGATCCAGATCGCCCTGTGGAAATCCGCACCTGCCCTGGCGGCCGGTAACGCGATGATCTTCAAGCCAAGCGAAGTCACCTCGCTGACCACCCTGAAACTGGCTGAAATCTACACCGCCGCCGGCGTTCCGGATGGCGTGTTCAACGTCCTGACCGGCAGTGGCCGTGAAGTCGGCACCTGGCTGACCGAACACCCGCGCATCGAGAAAGTCTCCTTCACCGGCGGCACCGACACCGGCAAGAAAGTCATGGCCAGCGCTTCGAGCTCTTCGCTCAAGGAAGTCACCATGGAACTGGGCGGCAAATCCCCGCTGATCATTTTCGACGACGCCGACCTCGACCGCGCCGCCGACATCGCGATGATGGCCAACTTCTACAGCTCGGGCCAGGTCTGCACCAACGGCACCCGCGTGTTCGTTCCGACCGCCCTCAAAGGCGCGTTCGAAGCCAAGATCGCCGAGCGCGTTGCCCGCATCCGCATCGGCAACCCGGAAGATGAAAACACCAACTTCGGCCCGCTGGTCAGCTTCGCCCACATGGAAAGCGTGCTCGGCTACATCGCCAAAGGTAAAGAAGAAGGCGCCCGCGTGCTGTGCGGCGGCGACCGTCTGACCGACGGTGAATTCGCCAAGGGTGCCTACGTGGCCCCGACCGTGTTCACTGACTGCACCGACGAAATGACCATCGTCCGTGAAGAAATCTTCGGCCCGGTGATGAGCATCCTCACCTACGACACCGAAGAAGAAGTGATCCGCCGTGCCAACGACACCGACTTCGGCCTGGCCGCTGGCCTGGTGACCAAGGACCTGAACCGCGCCCACCGCGTGATTCATCAGCTGGAAGCCGGTATCTGCTGGATCAACGCCTGGGGCGAGTCCGACGCGAAGATGCCGGTGGGCGGCTACAAGCAGTCGGGCGTGGGCCGTGAAAACGGGATCAGCTCGCTGAACAACTTCACTCGCATCAAATCGGTACAGGTTGAGCTGGGCGACTACGCCTCGGTGTTCTAACCCCTGGGTTTTGTATTGCCCGCGAGGCCGCCATCGCGGGCAAGCCCGGCTCCCACATGTTGACCGTGTGAACCCGATTAACTGTGGGAGCTGGCTTGCCTGCGATGAGTGCGAAGCACTCGCCTGACCTGACCATATCTAAGTGAGGGTGCATTTAATGTCCCAAGAATACGACTACATCATTGTGGGTGCCGGCTCTGCCGGTAACACCCTGGCGACCCGTCTGACCGAAGACGAAGGCGTCACCGTCCTGCTGCTGGAAGCCGGCGGCCCGGACTACCGTTTCGATTTCCGTACCCAGATGCCAGCCGCCCTGGCATTCCCGCTGCAAGGCCGCCGCTACAACTGGGCCTACGAAACCGATCCAGAACCACACATGGACGGCCGCCGGATGGAGTGCGGTCGCGGCAAGGGCCTCGGCGGCTCCTCGCTGATCAACGGCATGTGCTACATCCGCGGCAACGCGATGGACTACGACAACTGGTCGAAACTGCCGGGCCTGGAAGACTGGACCTACCTGGACTGCCTGCCGTATTTCCGTAAAGCCGAAACCCGCGACATCGGCCCGAACGACTACCACGGTGGCGACGGCCCGGTCAGCGTGACCACGCCAAAGGCCGGCAACAACCCGCTGTTCCACGCGATGGTTGAAGCCGGCGTACAGGCCGGTTACCCACGTACCGAAGACTTGAACGGCTACCAGCAGGAAGGCTTCGGCCCGATGGACCGTACCGTGACGCCAAACGGTCGTCGCGCCAGCACCGCTCGCGGTTACCTGGACACGGCCAAGAAGCGCTCGACGCTGACCATCGTCACCCACGCCCTGACCGACAAAGTCCTGTTCGAAGGCAAGCGTGCCGTTGGCGTGCGTTACCTGATCGGTGCTGCCGAAGAGCGCGTTGAAGCCCGTGCCCGCAAGGAAGTCCTGGTGTGCAGCGGCGCAATCGCTTCGCCGCAACTGCTGCAACGCTCCGGTGTTGGCCCGGCAAAACTGCTGGAAAGCCTCGACATCCCGGTGGTCCACGACCTGCCAGGCGTCGGCGAAAACCTGCAGGATCACCTTGAGCTGTACCTGCAATACGCGTGCACCCAACCGGTCTCGCTGTACCCGTCGCTGCTCTGGTACAACCAGCCGGCCATTGGTGCCGAATGGCTGTTCAACGGCACCGGCATCGGCGCCAGCAACCAGTTCGAAGCGGGCGGTTTCATCCGTACCCGTGAAGAATTCGATTGGCCGAACATCCAGTATCACTTCCTGCCGGTAGCGATTAACTACAACGGCAGCAACGGTGTGAAAGAGCACGGTTTCCAGGCGCACATGGGTTCCATGCGTTCGCCGAGCCGTGGCCGCGTGCAACTGAAGTCGAAGAACCCTCGGGAATACCCGAGCATCCTCTTCAACTACATGGCCACCGAACAGGACTGGCAGGAATTCCGCGACGGCATCCGCCTGACCCGTGAAATCATGCAGCAGCCGGCACTGGACCAATACCGTGGCCGCGAAATCAGCCCGGGTATCGACGTACAGACCGACGAGCAACTGGACAAGTTTATCCGTGAGCACGCCGAGACCGCGTTCCACCCGTCCTGCTCGTGCAAGATGGGCACCGACGAGATGGCCGTGGTTGACGCCGAAGGCCGTGTGCATGGCATGCAGGGTCTGCGCGTAGTTGACGCGTCGATCATGCCGATCATCACCACCGGCAACCTGAACGCGCCGACGATCATGATCGCCGAGAAAATCGCCGACAAGATCCGTGGCCGCAAGCCACTGCCGCGCAGCACTGCGGATTACTACGTGGCAGGCGATGCGCCGGTGCGTGGCAAGCCGATGCGTGAAGTGGGTCCTACTGCGCAGTAACTGATGGACCGAGGTGCCTGCATCGCGGGCAAGCCCGGCTCCCACATTTGACCTCGTTCGCCAGAACAACTCGGTCAAATGTGGGAGCCGGGCTTGCCCGCGATGAGGCCCGACCAGACACTGCAAAACCCCTCTCCTACACTTTCCTTGATCAGCTCCCAGCCCAGGCCTACTCTGTTTGCCTGCCCGCGCCGAGCCGCCCACAAGGAAGGCCCCATGTTCGAACACCACGCCACACTCAAAAAGCAGTTCAGTGCCCTGCGCACTACCGCCGAATTCTTTTCCCTGCGCTACGTCCGCGAGTCCGGCCAGTACCTGTCGGTACGCAAGAACGTCGCCGAGCCACCACACCTCAGCCAGGACGAAGGCGCGATGCTCACCGTGCGCCTCAATGGCGTCGAAGCCTACGCCGCCACCCACGACATTTCCCTGCCCGGCCTGCAAGCCGCCCTTGAGCGCGCCGAACAGCAAGCCCGGCTCATCAAGCCCCACGCCCTGCTCGACCTGCGCGACCAGCCAGTGTCCAGCGACACTGCCGACTACCTGTCGCCGAGCCTCGACCAGCCCTTCCCGTCCCTGAGCGACTGCTACCAACTGCTCGGCGCCGAATCGGCCGCCGTGCCCAAGGACGAGCGCCTGGTGAACTGGGAAGTCAGCCTGGGCACCACCCACGTCGAACAGATCTACCTCAACAGCGCCGGCGCCGAACTGCGCCAGGCCCAGCGGTTTGTGTTCCCGGGTGTCAACGTCACGGCCTACGACGGCAATGACAGCCAGACCCGCACCCTGGGCGGCACCAACTTCGGCCAGCAAGGCGGCTTTGACGTGATCAGCCGCTTCGGCCTGGTGGGCGCCGCGCCGCAGATTGCCGACCAGGCGCTGCAACTGCTGCTGGCCCCGAATACGCCACAGGGCCCGCGCGACCTGCTGCTGATGCCCGACCAGATGATCCTGCAGATCCACGAATCCATCGGCCACCCGCTGGAACTCGACCGCATCCTCGGTGACGAGCGCAATTACGCCGGCACCAGCTTCGTCAAGGCCAGCGATTTCGGTCACCTGCAATACGGCTCCAACCTGCTGAACGTGACCTTCGACCCGGACATTCCCGAGCAGCTCGCCAGCTACGGGCATGACGACGACGGCACGAAGGCCAGCAAACAATTCCTGATCCGCGAAGGCCTGCTGCTCAAGCCGTTGGGCGGTGCGTTGTCGCAATACCGCGCCGGCATGCAAGGCGTGGCCAACAGTCGTGCCTGCAGCTGGAACCGCGCGCCGATCGACCGCATGGCCAACCTGAATATCGAGGCCGGCGACCAGAACATGGCGCAGCTGATTGGCGGCATCGAGAACGGCATCCTGATGTCCACCAACCGTTCGTGGTCGATTGACGATGCACGCAACAAATTCCAGTTTGGCTGCGAGTGGGGCCAGTTGATTGAAAACGGCGAACTCAAAGGCGTGGTGAAGAACCCCAACTACCGGGCGATTTCCGCGCAGTTCTGGCGCAACCTCAGCGCCGTCGGCGACGCCAGCACCTTCAAGGTGCTGGGCACGCCGAACTGCGGCAAGGGCGAACCCAACCAGGTGATCCGCGTCGGCCATGCGTCGCCGGCCTGTGTGTTCAGCAACGTGGACGTGTTCGGGGGAGACGCCTGATGAATAATTTCAAAGCCCTGGTGGATTGGCTCAAGCAGGCCATCACCGACCACGAACAATTCCACCTCGGCTACGCCGACGAGTCCTCCGAGTTTGTGCGTTTCAACCACGGCAAAGTGCGCCAGGCCGGCCAGGTGCAACAGGCCAGCCTGAACCTGAAGCTGATCAACGACGGGCGCCACGCCGACCTCGGTATCACCCTGGCGGGCGAGCCTGAACTGGATCGCCAGCGCCTGGCCGACGGCCTGCAACAACTGCGCGAAACCTTGCCGTTGTTGCCGCAGGACCCGTACCTGCTGCTCAACCACAACGCCTGGCAAAACAAGGACCAGCAGGACCGACCACTGCCGGACCTGGCCCAGGTGCTGGAAGCAATCAGCCTGGCCGCTGAAGGTGTGGACATGGTCGGCTTCTACGCCGCCGGCCCTATCAGCCGTGGTTTCGCCAGCTCATCAGGCGCCTTCGGCTGGCACCAGGCCAACAGTTTCAACTTCGACTTCAGCCTGTTCCACGCCAACGGTGAAGCGGTGAAAGCCAGCTACGCCGGCAACGATTGGGACAGCGTGGCCTTCGCCCAGCGTTTCAAGCAGGCCCGTGAGCAACTGGAATACCTTGGTCGCCCGCTACACCCGCTGGCACCGGGGCAATACCGCGCCTACCTGGCACCGGCGGCCATGGAAGAGATCATCAGCATGCTCACCTGGGGCGGGTTTTCCGCCCAGGCCATCGCCAGCAAAGGCAGCCCGTTGCAACGGTTGTATGGCGGTGATCAGTCGTTGAGCCCGCTGGTGACCCTGGACGAACAGGTCAGCGGCTCCCTGAGTTCGGCGTTTTCCCGTGACGGCTATCCGCGCAGTGATGTGAAGCTGATCAATGCCGGCAAGGCTGAAGGCCAATTGGTGAACTCCCGCAGTGCCGCCGAATACGGCTTGAGCACCAATGGCGCCAGCGGCGATGAATCTCCCAGCGCCCTGCAGATGGCGGCCGGCAACCTGGCCCAGGCCGATATCCTCAAGCAATTGGGCACCGGCTTGTACATCAGCAACCTGTGGTACCTGAACTACTCCGACCAGCCCGCCGCACGCCTGACCGGCATGACCCGCTTCGCCACGTTCTGGGTCGAAGACGGCGAGATCAAGGCGCCGGTCAGCACCATGCGTTTTGATGACAGCGTGTACAGCCTGCTGGGCTCGCAACTGGAAGCGCTGACCGCTGATCGGGAATTGCTGCTGTCGGCGAGTACGTATAGCCAGCGCAATACCTCATCCAATCTGCTGCCGGGGGCGCTGGTAAAACGCCTGACCCTGACCTTATAAGCAACGCAAAACCCATGTGGGAGCTGGCTTGCCTGCGATAGCGGTGTATCAGTGCCAGATCTGCTAAATGACACTGCGCTATCGCAGGCAAGCCAGCTCCCACATTTAATTGCATTCCACATTTTGATTCGGTTCATCCTCAAAACCCCACTCCAGACACCTGGCCGTCCGGCCAGTTGTCGCTCGCGAAAAACCTCGTTATAAAGGTTGGTGGCACCTAGCCACGTCCGCGCGGTAAAAAAACTCAAACAACACCCCGCCGTCCTCAACCCACTTGCACGCAAGTGATGCACGACCTTGTCCGGGATAGGGCAAGCTGGAGCGTTGACATGAACCATGGAAGTTTTGTCATTGAAAAGCTGTTCAAGCACTACAACGTTCACGTAGAACAGCTTGGTAACAACCCAGATAAGAAAACCGTGCTGTTGGTCAACGGCGCGCTGTCCACCACCCGCTCGTTTGCACGCACCAGCAAGTGCCTGTCCGAGCACTTCAATGTGCTGATGTTCGACCTGCCGTTCTCCGGCTATTCACGCCCGCACAACACCGACCTCGACCTTGTGACCAAGGACGATGAAGTGCAGATCCTGCGCGCTCTGGTGGAACGCTTTGAGGTCAACCACCTGGTGTCTGCCTCATGGGGGGGGATTTCCACGCTGCTGACCCTCGCCCACAACCCGCCGTCGATTGAAAGCTCGGTGGTGATGGCACTGGCGCCCAACCTCAACCAGGCCATGCTCGAATACGTAGAGCGGGTGCGCGTGCTGATCGAGGCCGATGACAAATCCGCCGTCGGCCATCTGCTGAATGAAACCGTGGGCAAATACCTGTCGCCCCGGCTCAAGCGCAACAATCACCGGCACCTGTCGACCATGGCCACCACCGAGTATCGCCAGGCACGCTTCCATATCCATCAGGTGCTGGCGCTGGGTGACGGCAACTACCTGCCGCAACTGACCCGGATCGAAACCCCGGTGCACTTCCTCAACGGCGTGCTGGATGAGTACACCCCGGCAGACGAAGCCCAACTGTTCAAGAAATACGTAGGCCGCAGCAGCTTCGCCACCGCCGAACACACTGGCCATTTGCTCGACCTGGAATCCCGCGAAGCGGCCCTGGCCGTGCACCGCGCGCTGATTGATTTCCTGGTGGGCAAACACGTGGCGTTGTCAGATATAGACGAAGCGCCAGTGGGAAAAGGAGCTGCCGATGGCGCATAATCGCCGACACATAGGCTGCTAACAAAAAGGTAACTCATGCCGAATCGCGCCCCTCTCGATGCCAAGACCGCCCGCTGGCTACCCTGGGTGGTAGCGATTGCCTTCTTCATGCAATCGCTGGATGGGACGATTCTCAACACCGCGTTGCCGGCCATGGCTCGAGACCTGGCGGAGAACCCCTTGCGCATGCAAGGCGTAGTAATCGCCTACATGCTCACCGTGGCCTTGCTGATTCCCGCCTCGGGCTGGGTGGCCGACCGCTTCGGCACCAAGAAGATCTTCTTCGGCGCGATCATGCTGTTCAGCATTGGCTCGTTGCTCTGCGCGCTCTCCAGCACGCTGACCATGCTGGTGGGCGCCCGGGTGATCCAGGGCCTGGGCGGTGCGTTGATGTTGCCGGTGGGCAGGCTGGTGGTGCTGCGCGCCTACCCACGTTCGGAGCTGGTGCGGATCATGGGTTTCATCACCATTCCCGGGCTGCTCGGCCCACTGCTCGGCCCGACCATGGGCGGCTGGATGGTGCAATACCTGACCTGGCACTGGATCTTCCTGATCAACCTGCCGGTGGGCATCATCGGCTGCTACGCCGTCTGGAAATTCATCCCCGACCTGCGCGGCAGCGAACGTACGCGGTTCGACGGCGTGGGTTTCCTGCTGTTCGGCGCGGCGATGGTGCTGATCACTATCGCCATGGAAGGCCTCGGCGAATTGCACCTGCCGCACCTGCGGGTGATGTTGCTGCTGTTCGGCGGCCTCGCGTGCCTGGCGGCTTACTGGCTGCGCGCCGGGCATATCGACAACCCGCTGTTCTCGCCGGTGCTGTTCAAGACCCGGACCTTTGCGGTGGGCATCCTCGGCAACCTGTTCGCTCGCCTGGGCAGCGGCGCGTTGCCGTTCCTGGTGCCGCTGTTGCTGCAGGTGGCGCTCGGTTACTCACCGTCCGAAGCCGGGATGAGCATGCTGCCCCTGGCGGCGGCGGCGATGTTTGCCAAGTCCATCGCCCGGCCGCTGATCGAGCGCCTGGGCTACCGCGTGGTGCTGACCGGCAACACCCTGGCGCTGGGCATCATGCTGGCGAGCATGGGCCTGGTCAGCGAACACACGCCCTACCCGCTGCTGCTGAGCATGCTGGCGATCCTCGGGGCGATCAACTCGCTGCAATTCACCGCGATGAACACCGTGACCCTGATCGACCTCGACGACGCCCAGGCCAGCAGCGGCAACAGTTTGCTGTCGGTGGTGGCGCAGTTGTCCCTGAGCCTTGGGGTGGCCTGCGCCGGTGCGCTGCTGGGTGGTTTTACCGCCGAAGTGGGCAACGACGGGGTCGACACGGTGCTTGGGGCGTTCCAGTTGACCTTCGTCACCGTGGGCATCATGGCGATGCTGGCGGCGGCGATCTTCCTGCAATTGTCGCCAAAAGACGGCAAACGCGTGGTCAGCCGTGAGCACGACATTGAGCATTAACAGGCTTCTCGTCTAGAACTTGCAGGGAAAATCCCACGAGGCTGGTACACTGCGCGACATTTTGTTTTGCAGAGCCAGTCCCGTGACTACCATCGCCACCGCTTTTAATACTTTGCCCCTGTCCGCCGCCATGCTGGCTAACCTCGACTCGCTGGGTTATGTCGAGATGACGCAGATCCAGGCGCAAAGCTTGCCGGTGATCCTCAAAGGGCTGGACCTGATTGCCCAGGCCAAGACCGGCAGCGGCAAGACCGCCGCCTTCGGCATCGGCCTGCTGAACCCGATCAACCCGCGCTACTTCGGTTGCCAGGCACTGGTCATGTGCCCGACCCGCGAGCTGGCTGACCAGGTGGCCAAGGAAATCCGTCGCCTGGCCCGCGCCGAAGACAACATCAAGGTGCTGACCCTGTGCGGCGGCGTGTCCCTCGGCCCGCAGATCGCTTCCCTGGAGCACGGCGCCCACGTCATCGTTGGCACCCCGGGCCGCATCCAGCAGCACCTGCGCAAGGGTTCGCTGGTTTTGGACGGCTTGAACACGCTGATCCTCGATGAAGCCGACCGCATGCTCGACATGGGCTTCTACGACGCCATCGAAGACATCATCAGCAAGACCCCGGCCCGCCGCCAGACCCTGCTGTTCTCGGCCACCTACCCGGTGAGCATCAAGCAGCTGGCCTCGAAATTCATGCGCGCGCCGCAACAGGTCAAGGCCGAAGCGTTCCACTCGGACGACCAGATCGAGCAACGCTTCTACGAGATCTCCCCGGAAGAGCGCATGGACGCGGTGACCAAGGTCCTGGCGCATTTCCGCCCGGCGTCTTGCGTAGCCTTCTGCTTTACCAAGCAGCAAGTGCAGGAAACCGTGGATCACCTGACCGCCAAGGGCATCTCCGCCGTTGGCCTGCATGGCGACCTGGAACAGCGCGACCGTGACCAGGTACTGGCGATGTTCGCCAACCGCAGTACTTCGGTACTGGTCGCCACTGACGTTGCCGCCCGTGGCCTGGACATTGATGCACTGGACATGGTGATCAACGTCGAACTGGCCCGCGACTCGGAAATCCACATTCACCGCGTGGGCCGTACCGGTCGCGCGGGTGAGACTGGCATCGCTATCAGCCTGGTTGCCCCGTCTGAAGCCCACCGCGCCCAGGCCATCGAGCAGTTGCAGAAGTCGCCGCTGAACTGGGACCAGTTGGACAACCTCAAGCCTCAGAGCGGCGGCCCGTTGCTGCCGGTGATGAGCACCCTGTGCATTGCCGCCGGCCGTAAGGACAAGGTTCGCCCGGGCGATATCCTTGGCGCACTGACCGGTGAAGCCGGGATCCCGGGAGCCCAGGTCGGCAAGATCGCGATCTTTGATTTCCAGGCGTTCGTGGCCGTGGAACGCGGGATCGCCAAGCAGGCGCTGCAGCGTTTGAATGACGGCAAGATCAAAGGCCGTTCGTTGCGCGTGCGTATCCTGTAAAGATCTCAAGCTATACCGAGATCAAAAATGTGGGAGCGGGCTTGCTCGCGAATGCGGAGTGTCAGTCACCGAATCTGTCGACTGATACACCGCATTCGCGAGCAAGCCCGCTCCCACATTTGACTGTATTCCAATTCAGAATTTGTATGAGGACATGGCTGTGCGCTCGACCGAAGTTGTGATCATTGGCGCCGGCGCCGCAGGCTTGATGTGTGCGCTGACCGCCGCCGGGCGTGGGCGCAAGGTGATGTTGATCGACCACGCGAACAAGGCCGGCAAAAAGATCCTGATGTCCGGCGGTGGCCGCTGCAACTTCACCAATATGTACACGGAGCCTGCCAACTTCCTCTCCCACAACGCGCACTTCTGCAAGTCCGCCCTGGCCCGCTACACCCAGTGGGATTTCATCGCGCTGGTGGCCAAGCACGGCGTGCCGTACCACGAGAAAAAACTCGGCCAGCTGTTCTGCGACAACAAGTCCAGCGACATCCTCGGGATGCTGCTGGATGAGTGCATCCAGGTCGGCGTAAGCATGCACCTGGACACCTCGGTGCAGGAGATTGCCAAGGTCGATGGCGGCTATCAGTTGCAAACCACCCTGGGTGAGTTGCGCTGCGAATCACTGGTGATCGCCACCGGCGGGCTGTCGATCCCGACCCTGGGGGCCACCGGCTTTGGTTACCAGGTCGCCAAGCAGTTCGGCCATGAACTGCTGCCAACCCGCGCCGGGCTGGTGCCGTTCACCATCACCGACCAGCTCAAGGAATTGTGCGGCGAGCTGTCCGGTACTTCCGTGGATTGCCTGGTGAGCTGCAACGACCAGAGCTTTCGTGAGAACCTCCTGTTTACCCACCGCGGCCTGAGCGGGCCGGCGATCCTGCAGATTTCTTCCTACTGGGAACCCGGCGACACGGTGGAAATCAACCTGCTGCCCGACCACGACGCCCACACCTGGCTGCAAGCGCAACAGGTGGAGCGCCCGAACAGCGAGCTGAAAACCCTGCTGGGTGAGATCTTCACCAAGAAAATGGCCAACCTGCTGGCGGAAACCTGGTTCGTTTCCAAGCCGATGAAGCAGTACACCCACGCCGAGATTGCCGACATCGCCGGCAAACTGGGGAGCTGGCAACTGGTGCCGGCGGGTACTGAAGGCTATCGCACCGCCGAGGTCACCCTGGGTGGCGTGGACACCCGGGAGGTTTCGTCCAAGACCATGGAATCCCTGAAAAGCCCCGGTTTGTACTTCATCGGCGAAGTGCTGGATGTGACCGGTCACCTGGGCGGGTTCAATTTCCAGTGGGCGTGGGCTTCCGGTTATGCCGCTGCCCAATTTGCCTGATTCAAGGATGTACTCGGTCAAACTGTGGGAGCTGGCTTGCCTGCGATGAGGCCGGCACCTTCAACATCTTGATTGACTGACACACCGCCATCGCAGGCAAGCCAGCTCCCACATTGGTTTGGGGTGTTCTTGAGAGAATGCCTGTAATAAATTTTGCTGTTGGATGTGATCGCCACGCTTGCCGTGGCGTCATTACTGGCTCAATTTAGCGGCATCGTCCCGGAAGACCCCAGACTTCATGTCATCGACCTCCTTCAAGCAGTCCATGCGGCGCCTTTGGGCACTGGATAAGTTCAGTTACAGCGTACGGGTATTCATCGCCCTGACCGGCAGCATGGCGCTGTGCTGGTACCAGAATGAAATGGCGCTGCTGATCCCGCTGTTCCTGGGGATTATCGCCAGCGCCCTGGCCGAGACCGATGACAACTGGCAAGGCCGGCTCAACGCCCTGGCCGTGACACTGGTGTGCTTCAGCACTGCGGCACTGTCCGTCGAACTGCTTTTCCCTTATCCCTGGATCTTCGCGATCTTCCTGGCTCTGTCCAGCTTCGGCCTGACCATGCTCGGTGCCCTCGGCGAGCGTTATGGGGCGATCGCTTCGGCCACCCTGATTCTCTCGGTCTACACCATGATCGGCGTGGACCAGCGCGGTGGCGCCGTCACCGACTTCTGGCATGAACCCTTGCTGCTGGTGGCCGGCGCCGCGTGGTATGGCGCGCTGTCGGTGTTGTGGCAGGTGTTGTTTTCCAACCAGCCGGTGCAGCAGAGCCTGGCGCGACTGTTTCGCGAGCTGGGACGCTACCTCAAGCTCAAGTCGTCGCTGTTCGAACCGATCCGCCAACTGGATGTGGAAGCGCGGCGCCTGGAACTGGCGCAGCAGAACGGCCGGGTGGTGGCAGCACTGAACGCCGCCAAAGAGATCATCCTGCACCGGGTCGGCAATGGTCGCCCGGGCTCCAAGGTCAGCCGCTACCTCAAGCTGTACTTCCTGGCCCAGGACATCCACGAGCGCGCCAGCTCCTCGCACTACCCTTACAACGCCCTCGCCGAAGCCTTCTTCCACAGCGACGTGCTGTTCCGCTGCCAGCGCCTGTTGCGCCAGCAAGGCAAGGCCTGCCAGACCCTGGCCGAATCGATCCAGATGCGCCAGCCGTTCGTTTATGACGACAGCTTCGCCGAAGCCCTGGGCGACCTCAACGCCTCCCTGGAACACCTGCGCATCCAGAGCAACCCGGCCTGGCGCGGCCTGCTGCGCTCCCTGCGCGCCCTGGCGGCCAACCTGTCGACCCTGGACCGCCTGCTGGGCGACGCCGCCAACCCCGACAGCCTGGCCGATGCCACCGACAGCAGCCTGCTGGACCGTGCACCGCGCAACCTCAAGGAAATGTGGACGCGCCTGCGCACGCAGTTGACGCCGACTTCGTTGCTGTTCCGCCATGCCCTGCGCCTGCCCCTGGCGCTGAGTATCGGCTACTGGATGGTGCACTTGATTCACCCGTCCCAAGGCTATTGGATCATCCTCACCACGCTGTTCGTGTGCCAGCCAAACTACGGCGCCACCCGGCGCAAGCTGGGCCAGCGGATCATCGGCACGGCCATCGGCCTGACCATCGCCTGGGCGCTGTTCGACCTGTTCCCCAACCCGCTGATCCAGTCGATGTTCGCCATCGCCGCGGGCCTGGTGTTCTTTATCAACCGCACCACGCGCTACACCCTGGCGACCGCCGCGATCACGCTGATGGTGCTGTTCTGCTTCAACCAGGTGGGCGACGGCTACGGGCTGTTCCTGCCACGGCTGTTCGATACCTTGCTCGGCAGCCTGATCGCCGGGCTGGCGGTGTTCCTGTTCCTGCCGGACTGGCAGGGCCGGCGCCTGAACAAGGTGCTGGCCAATACCCTGACCTGCAACAGCATCTACCTGCGCCAGATCATGCAGCAGTACGCCGCGGGCAAAAGCGACGACCTGGCTTACCGCCTCGCCCGGCGCAATGCCCACAACGCCGACGCCGCGCTGTCCACCACCCTGGCGAACATGCTGATGGAGCCGGGGCACTTCCGTAAGGAAGCGGACGTGGGGTTCAGGTTCCTGGTGCTGTCCCACACGCTGCTCAGCTACCTGTCGGGGCTGGGCGCCCACCGCGAAACCCAACTGCCGGCGGAAGTGCGCGAGCACTTGATCGAAGGCGCCGGGAAGACGCTGGCGGCGAGCATCGACGAGATCGCCACAGGGCTGGCGAACAAGCAGCCGATCGCGATTCAGAGTGATGCCGAGGAAGCCTTGGCAGTGGACCTGGAGCAGATGCCGGATGAAATTGACGAAGGGCAGCGGCTGGTGCAGACGCAATTGGCGCTGATCTGCCGGCAACTGGGGCCGTTGCGCACGTTGGCGGCTCACCTGATCAAAGATACCAGCGAAGCCTGAACCCTCTTCGCGAGCAAGCCCGCTCCCACATTCGGCCGAGTTCCACCTTTGGAATGCGGTCGAATGTGGGAGCGGGCTTGCTCGCGAAGGGGCCATTAGCCTCACTACATCCCGTGCTGCTTCATCAACCGCGCATAACTGCCATCCACTTTCATCCTGGCAATCTCCCGATCAAACCCGGCAACAATCTGCTGATGCTGAGGATTTTTCAGGCTAACCAGAATGTGCAGGCTGTTTTCGCTCAGCGGCACCGGCAAAAACTCCACCGCGTTGCGCACGGTGGCGGACTCCCGAGCCAGATAGTAGCGGGCGACGAATTCGTCCTCCAACGTCAGCCGCACCCGCTGCGCCGCCAGCATGCGCACGGCCATGGCGAAGTTATGCACCGGGACTTTCTGCAATTGCGGATCGGCATCGAACGCCGCTGAATACGCATAGCCACGCACCACCGCGACGGGGTAGTCGTGCAACTGCTCCAGGTTCTGGTAGTCGATGGGATCGTCGCGGCGCTTGAGAAACAGCACCCGGTTGAGCAGGTATTCGCCGGAAAACTGCCCCAACTGAGTACGCGCATCGTCGTACCAGGCGTTCACCAATACGTCGTAACGCCCATCGCCCACACCCATCAGGGCGCGGGCCCAGGGCACCTGTTCAAACTCACTGGCGTAGCCGGCACGGGCCAGGGCGGTGGTCACGATGTCGGTGGCCAAACCACCATTGACCAGGGTGGCGTCAGTGAACGGCGGCCAGGCATCCGCCACCAGTCGCAAGCGTTCTGCCGCCACCGCCTGGGCCAGCAACAACAAACCGATCAAAGCAACGGCACGAGAAAATCGCGGCATGCTCAAGTCCTTGGCGGGCATTCTATGGCCTGACCTCTGGGGCAACCCGAGGATTTAACAGTAGCTCATCAATGAGCCTGTACTGCAGATTACACAAAGACGGCAGCGTCGCATGCAGAGAATGATGGCAAATTGATCTCACTCACAAAAAAACCGCAATTTAGACACTCGCCTCCCGCGCGCTTACTATCCTGACCAGACAATCAGCCGAGAGAACACCATGACAGTCGAATGGGTCTGCAAACACCACAGTGACCTGGGCAAGGAGCAGCTGTACGCCATTTTGCGCCTGCGCTCGGAGGTCTTCGTGGTCGAGCAGAAATGCGTGTACCAGGACATCGACGGCCAGGACCTGGACGGTGACACCCATCACCTGATGGCCTGGGATGATGGTCAACTGCAGGCCTACCTGCGACTGCTGGATCCTGAATCACAGGGTGGTGATGTGGTGATCGGCCGGGTGATCGTTGCGCCGAGCGCGCGGGGTACCGGGCTGGGCCACCAGATGATGGATGAGGCCCTCAGGCAGGCGGAGAAACAGTGGCCCGACGTGCCAATCTATCTGTCGGCCCAGGCGCATTTGCAGGGGTATTACGGGCGGTACGGGTTTGTGGTGGCGGGTGAGGAATATCTTGAGGATGACATTCCACACATAGGCATGCGCCGGGCATGAGGGCCTCTTCGCGAGCAAGCCCGCTCCCACATTTGACCGAGTTCCACCTTTGGAATGCGGTCGAATGTGGGAGCGGGCTTGCTCGCGAAGGCGTCAGCCCGGTCACCCCAAGCTTTCAGGGGTAACCCAACACCTGTTTAATGCTCGCCAGGTTCGCCTCGATCCAGCGCCGATCAATCGCGCCCCAATCACGAATCCGATAGCGCCCGGCATGATTGCGGGCCCCGTCTTCCTGTTCAAACTCACACACAATATCCAGGTCCGCCAACGCCGCAATCGTGTCCTGTGCAGTACGCCGGGGCATGCCCGTCACCTCGGTCAGTGCCGGGACGCTGCTGGCCAGCTGGCTATCAATCAGGTACGCCACATACAGGCGCCGGTAGAAGCTGCTTTTGGTCTTGCTCACATCCATGCTCGATCGCCTTTGAAGGTCAGGGCTTGCCCTGCAGGTCCCGCCAGGTCAGGTACACCCGCAGGTCGAATTCCACCTGATGGTAGCCCGGCAACATGTATTCACAGAGTTTGTAGAACGCCTTGTTGTGGTCCGATTCCTTGAAGTGCGCCAGTTCGTGTACCACGATCATGCGCAGAAATTCCGGCGCGGCTTCCTTGAACAGCGAGGCGATACGGATTTCTTTCTTCGACTTGAGGTTGCCACCCTGCACCCGAGAGATGGTGGTGTGCAGGCCGAGGGCGCGGTGGGTCAGGTCCAGGCGGTTATCGAACAGCACCTTGTCGATGGCCGGGGCGTTGCGCAGGTGTTCCTGCTTCAGGGCCTGGGCGTAGCTGTACAGCGCTTTGTCGCTCTGCACGCCATGCCGCTCGGGGTAGCGCTGGGTCAGGTAGTCGCCCAGTTGGTCCTTGGCAATCAACTGGCGCACTTGCTCCTGCAATGCTGGGGGGTAGGCCTGGAGGTATTTCAGCGCGGTCATGGGGTCAACAACGGGTATTTGAATGGGCGCCAGTGTAGCGAATTCAGCGGGCCGCTGCGCGCAGGCGCCAGTCGGCAATTTCATCCGCGATCAACGGCGGCGCCACCTGCGGGCCCTGGATGAACTGGCAGCCGTTGGCCTTGAGCCACTCAACTTGCTCCTGGGTCTCGACGCCTTCGGCAATCACCAGCAGATCAAAATGCCGGCACAATTCGATAATGCTGCGCGCCATCGCCGCGTCACGGGATGAACCCGGCAGGCGGGCGATCAGCTTCGGGTCGAGCTTTAGGGTGTCGAATTCCAGGTCCCGCAGGTGGGCCAGGGAGCAGTTGCCCGCGCCGAAGTCATCCAGGGCAATCCGCACGCCGGCCCGGCGCAACAGCTTGAGCTGCTTGGTGGACTCATCCAGATTGTGCATCAGGCTTTCTTCACTGATCTCCACCTCAAGCTGCCGGCCTTGCAACCCATGTCGCTCCAGCACCTGCTGCAGCTGGCTGGCCAGGTTCGGCATATTGAACTGGCTGCTGCTCAAGCTCACGCTCAGGACCAACTCATCGCTGAACACCCCTGCCCATGCCTGCCGCTGGGCGGCCACCTGCTGGTAGATCCAGGTGCTCAACTGGCTGATCAGCCGCGCCTCTTCGAGCAACGGCAGAAACAGCCCCGGCGGCACATCGCCGACACTCGGGTGCTGCCAGCGCAGCAGCGCTTCGACGCCCCGCAGATGGCCGTCGTGCAACGACACCTGCGGCTGGTACACCAGGGTGAAATCCTTGCTGTCGATGGCGCTGCGTACGCTGTCTTCGAGCATCAGGCGCGAGCGGGCCCGGCCGTTCATTTCCTGGTCGTAGTAGCGATATTGCTGACGCCCGGCGCGCTTGGCCTCGTACATCGCGACGTCGGCCGCGCGCAGCAGGCCGTTGAGGTCCGAGCCGCAGTCCGGGAAAGTGGCGATGCCGATACTGACGCCCAGCATCACATCCAGACCGTCGACCTGCTGACAGATCGACACCCGTTCGATCAGTTTTTCCGCAATCTTGGCCGCCTGCTCCGGGAATTCCAGCTCCAGCAGCGCGGTGAATTCATCCCCGCCCATGCGGCCAAGAATGTCGTAGGAGCGCAGGCACGCCTTCAACTGCTCCGAGACCCAGCGCAGCACGCGGTCTCCGGCGTCGTGGCCGAGGGAATCGTTGACCCGCTTGAACCCGTCCAGGTCCAGGTACAGCAGTACCAGCGACTGCTCGTTACGCTCACTGCGCAACAGCACATTCTCCACCGACTGGTGAAACCCACGCCGATTGAGCAGGCCCGTCAGCGGGTCGGTGACGGCCTGGAACTCCAGTTGCTGATGCAGATGGCGCACCTCGGACATGTCCAGCACCGTGACCACCATGGCTTTCTGCTCGGCCGGCAGCGGGGCGCACGACATCGCCACGGGCAACTGCTGGCCGGGCGCGGTGCGCAAGATGGCGTCGTGCAGGCGCCAGGTTTCACCACGTTTGTAGCCTTCATACAAGGCAGAATCGGACCACCCAGGCACATGGGGCTTCTGTAGGAAGCCCAGGAACTCGGCACCCTGGATCTCAGCGACCGGCGCATTGATCAGCCGCGAAATCGCCGGGTTGGCGTAGCTGATCACGCCGTCTTCGCCCACCACCAGAATGCCCTCGGCGGCGTTGTCGAGCACCGAGGCATTGAAGGCCCGGGCCGATTCCAGATCGTGACTCAGGCGCTGCAAGGCACGGCGGTTGCGCTGGTGCTCCAGCAGGGCCTGGACCTTGGGCTTGAGGATATTCGGGTCGAAGGGTTTCAGCAGGTAGTCGATCGCGCCGCTGGCATAGCCTTCCAGCATCGCCGCCGGCGATTGGGCGTGAGCGCTGAGAAAGATGATCGGGGTCAGTTGCGTGCGCTGGCTGCCGCGCATCAGCCGGGCCACCTCGAACCCGTCCATGCCGGGCATCATCACATCCAGCAACACCAGGTCGACGTCGTGTTCGAGCAGCAATCCCAGGGCTTCCACCCCGGAGGCCGCCGTCACCACATGCCAATCTTCACGCTGCAATAGCGCACGCATGCTGATCAGGTTTTCGGGATAGTCATCGACCACCAAAAGCACTGAACAACCATCGCGAGGCTTGATTGGAGCGCATTCCATTGCTGCTTCTCTTTCGTCGGAGTCATTCCGGTCATTTTTGCGACAAAACCGGATAAACAATAAGGGCTCACTCTAGCCCTGGATCCCATAAAGCAGAAGCCACGACGGTGCCATCATTGCGCCAAAGCCCAGACAACCGACTAACGGTCAGTGTCTACAGCCCGCGGTTTACGGGAAACATGGCTTTTTGACATTTCATTGGCGCCAACAATCCGCCACAAAGCCATTAACAATCCATTTCGAGCCACCTATAAAGAAAGTGCCGGCCCCCGAGCCAAGGCCTTCTCTCCCCGTTAAAGGCGTATTCAATGATTGATCTGTCCACCTGGAACCTGAGCATCCCCGTCGGCTCCCCGCCCTCGACCATCGACACGCCGAAACTGCTCAGCGGGTTCAAGGACCAATACTTCCAGGCCGAAGGCAGCAGCGTGCAATTCTGGACCCCGGTCACCGGCACGCGTACCGAGAACGCCGTTTACCCTCGCAGCGAACTGCGGGAAACCTACGCCGACGGCCGCCTGCGCAACTGGCTGTACAGCGACGCCGACAATTTCCTGCGTGCCACGTTGGCGGTCAACAAGGTGCCGTCGTCCGGCAAGGTAGTGATCGGTCAAATCCACGCCTACGAAAGCCAGAAGCCACTGATCAAGGTCGAATACCAATACAAGGAAAAAACCCAGACCGGCAACATCGTCGCCAAGGTGCGCATGCGCCCTGACGAGTCGGAAGGCCGGGTGATCATCGTCGCCGAGAACGTACCGCTGGACCGCAACTTCACCTACGTCATCCACCTGAACAAGGCCGGCCTGCTGAGCGTCGACGCCGCCAACGGGCAGTGGAACGAACGCATCGGCGCTGCGTGGGGCAAACAGCCGTTGTACTTCAAGGCCGGCGCCTACGTGCAGGACAACAGCGGCAACAGCAAGGAAGGCGCCCGCGTGACGTTTGCCAAGCTGGACATTGATCACGACTGAAGCTGATTCGCTTCAGCGATCTATCCCACGACGCTTTAGGACAGAACCGCGACCCAGGGTCTCGACTTTCTTGTAGGACAATCCGAGTATGGCGCCGCGCACGCGCACTACCCCCTACAAGAAAGTCATGGAGACTGCCCAATGCCCTTTTCCCGCACCCTGCTCGCCCTCTCTATGGGCATGGCACTGCTGCAAAACCCGGCCTTCGCCGCCCCGCCCCTCTCGATGGCCGACGGGGTGGCCCAGGTCAATATCCAGGACAGCAACGCCTGGGTCGAAATCAACAAGGTCGCCTTCGAAAACAATATCCGCACCCTGCAAGCCAGCCTCGCTGACAAGTCGAAAATCTGCGCCGTGCTCAAGGCGGATGCCTACGGTCACGGCATCGGTTTACTGATGCCCTCGGTGATCAAACTGGGGGTGCCCTGCGTCGGCATCGCCAGCAACGAAGAAGCCCGCGTGGTCCGTGAAAGCGGCTTCAAGGGCCAACTGATCCGCGTACGCACCGCCGCCCTGAGCGAGCTGGAAGCTGCGTTGCCGTATAACGTCGAAGAGCTGGTGGGCAATCTGGACTTCGCCGTGCGCGCCAGCCTGATCGCCGAAAACCACGGCCGTCCACTGGTCGTGCACCTGGGCCTGAACTCCAGCGGCATGAGCCGCAACGGGGTGGAAATGACCACCGCCCAGGGCCGCCGCGACGCCGTAGCCATTACCAAGGTGCCGAACCTGCAGGTGACGGCGATCATGACCCACTTCGCCGTCGAAGACGCCGCTGACGTACGCACCGGCCTCAAGGCGTTCAACGAACAAGCCAACTGGCTGATCAACGTCGCCCAGCTCGACCGCAGCAAAATCACCCTGCACGCCGCCAACTCCTTCGCCACCCTGGAAGTGCCCGAGTCGCGGCTGGACATGGTTCGTCCGGGCGGCCTGCTGTTTGGCGATACCGTGCCGTCGTTCACCGAATACAAGCGGGTGATGCAGTTCAAATCCCACGTGGCGTCGGTCAACAGCTACCCGAAAGGCAACACCGTAGGCTACGACCGCACCTACACCCTGGCGCGGGATTCGAAACTGGCGAACATCACCGTAGGTTATTCCGACGGCTATCGCCGGGCGTTTACCAACAAAGGCATCGTGCTGATCAACGGGCACCGGGTGCCGGTGGTGGGCAAGGTGTCGATGAACACCCTGATGGTGGATGTCACCGACGTGCCGACCGTGAAGAGCGGCGATGAGGTGGTGTTGTTCGGCAAGCAGGGCGCGGTGGAGACCAGCCAGGCGGAGGTTGAAGACATCAACGGTGCGTTGCTGGCGGATCTGTATACGGTGTGGGGTAACTCGAATCCGAAGGTGCTGGTGGAGAACTAAGTCTCCTCACATCTCGTAGGCACTGTCCTATGGACCCAAGGATCATTCGGTGATTAACACAATCACTTAAACAACACGTATCCCTGTGGGAGCTGGCGGTGCGACGATTCGACTTGCCCGCGATGGCGGTGTATCAGCCAACTTATTCTTCGACTGGCACACCGCCATCGCGGGCAAGCCCGGCTCCCACATGGGTCCTGTGTCCTACAGGGCCGTTGCGGTGAATCGGAGCGCCGCTTATAGTTCGCCCCGTCGCCGGCATTGAACGGCGATAGGGTTTCGCAGCCCTACAGAGTTAATACCGTACCCGTCAAAATACGACATAGGCAGTCCTGCCAATGCTCGGCTTTTTATGGCGGTTGTACGTGGGAGACCTTCGGGTCTGCCGGGTCTTAACTCCTCGGTCTGCGAACCCGCGTACAGCTGCCACCCTATTTGTTTCGCAGCAAACGGTGGCCAATTTTCTTTTGAGTTAAGGATTTGCCATGAAGCCACAACTCCCACCCCGCCGTTTCACCCCTTGCACCGAAACAGCCACCGAATACCCCGTGCTATTGATCGACAGCGATGCACCACTCACGGACCTGCACGCCTGCCTGCGTGAACGCCTCAACGCCGCCCTCGAACACCTCAACCTGATGGCCTGCTCCAGCCTGCCCGATTTTGCGGAGCGTGACCTGAACCACGTAGCCAACACCGCCCGCATCCTGGTGCAGGACGTAAGCGACGTATTCCGCGTCATCGAATACCGCGGCTTCGACACCCCCGCAGCCGCCTGATCAAATTTCAGCCACAAAAAAGCCCGCATCGCTGCGGGCTTTTCATTAACGCGTAAGGCTTAGTTGACCTTGGCGTTCAACTCACCTTTCAGGTAACGCTGATACATCGCTTCCAACGAGATCGGCTTGATCTTCGAAGCATTGCCCGCAGTACCGAAGGCTTCATAACGTGCGATACATACGTCACGCATGGCCGTCACGGTAGCGCCGAAGAATTTACGTGGGTCAAATTCGCTCGGGTTGGTGGCCATCAGGCGACGCATTGCACCGGTGGAGGCCAGGCGCAGGTCGGTGTCGATGTTGACCTTGCGCACGCCGTACTTGATGCCTTCGACGATTTCTTCAACCGGCACGCCGTAGGTTTCTTTGATGTCGCCGCCGTACTGGTTGATGATCGCCAGCCACTCTTGCGGTACCGAGGAAGACCCGTGCATCACCAGGTGGGTGTTAGGGATGCGTTTGTGGATTTCCTTGATGCGGTCGATGGCCAACACGTCGCCGGTAGGTGGCTTGGTGAATTTGTAGGCGCCGTGGCTGGTGCCAATGGCGATGGCCAGGGCGTCAACCTGGGTCTTTTTCACGAAGTCGGCGGCTTCTTCCGGATCGGTCAGCATTTGGCTGTGATCCAGCACGCCTTCGGCGCCGATACCGTCTTCTTCACCGGCCATGCCGGTTTCCAGGGAACCCAGGCAGCCCAGTTCGCCTTCAACCGAAACGCCACAGGCGTGAGCCATGGCCACGGTTTGTTGGGTGACGCGTACGTTGTATTCGTAGTCGGTCGGGGTCTTGCCGTCTTCGCCCAGGGAACCGTCCATCATTACCGAGCTGAAGCCCAGCTGGATGGAGCGCTGGCACACGTCAGGGCTGGTGCCGTGGTCCTGGTGCATGCACACCGGGATGTGCGGGAATTCTTCGATCGCGGCGAGGATCAGGTGACGCAGGAACGGGGCACCGGCGTATTTGCGCGCGCCGGCCGAAGCCTGGACGATCACTGGAGAGTCAGTCTTGTCAGCGGCTTCCATAATGGCGCGCATCTGCTCAAGGTTGTTGACGTTGAAGGCTGGAACGCCATAGCCGAATTCGGCTGCGTGGTCCAACATCTGGCGCATGCTGATAAGTGCCATTGTGAGTCTCTCTCCCGGTCGAGGGTCGTTAATCGTGCAAGCCTGCCGTAGCGGCGGCTGCTATTCAAGTTATTGAAGGTCAGGCTTTCAAAGCCTGCCCTGCTGAATCGTTATTGCTGTCGGGATTACTGCGCTTTACAGCCACGCCCGATCAAATCATCGGTGGCAACCCAGTAAACCAGGCCTTCCTCACCTTTTGTGTGAAACGCCAACTGGCCGTCGCTGTACAGCACGCCCGAGGCCGCCACATCCTGCTTGAGGCGATACACCTGGTCCGAGCCGCCGAGGCGCACATCCACCTGGGTGCGGGCCTGGTCGGCAAACCGCCAGTTGACTTGCGCCTGGCTGTCACACGTCCAGGTGGTCCACTTGTCTGCCGGCTCTGCCTTCTTGTCGAACATGTTCAGGTTGGTGCATCCGGCCAATAACGCCAGTGCCGCCAGGGCGAAAACGCCTTTCATTGCCAATCCTCAAGCGGCGACCTGCGGCCACCGCTGCTGTCGGTTAGTGAATCAGACCCGTCAAGGGCAACCCTGTTCCTGACCGTTGGGCGCAGAGTCGTATTTCTCCAACCCGTCCGGCCCGATGCGCTTGTTGATCACCGGCATGGTTTCGGCCTGCCAGTCAGCCTGGTAGCAACTCTTTTGCCGCGCCGCCCCGGCCTTTTCAGCCTCGGGCGCCGCTTTCGGCGTGCTGCCGCAGCCGGCCAGCAGGCCCGCTGCAATCACCAGTGCCAACGACCTGATCATCGGAATGCTCCTTTTCCTCAGCAAGTGCCTTATCCCTTGGCCCGGCTTTCCAGCACTTCGACAGCCGGCAGTACCTTGCCTTCAACGAATTCGAGGAACGCACCACCCCCCGTAGAAATGTAGGAGATCTGGTCAGCAACGCCATATTTATCGATGGCCGCCAGGGTGTCGCCACCGCCAGCGATGGAAAATGCCGAGCTTTCAGCGATGGCGTGGGCCAGCACTTTGGTGCCGTTGCCGAACTGGTCGAACTCGAACACGCCGACCGGGCCGTTCCACAGGATAGTCTTGGACGACTTCAGCAGTTCAGCGAAGTTGGCTGCCGTTTGCGGGCCGATGTCCAGGATCATGTCGTCAGCGGCCACATCAGCGATCAGCTTGACGGTGGCTTCGGCGCTTTCAGCGAATTCCTTGGCCACCACCACGTCTACCGGCAGCGGCACGCTGACCTTGGCGGCAATGGCGCGGGCGGTGTCCAGCAGGTCCGGCTCGTACAGCGATTTGCCCACCGGGTGACCGGCAGCCGCCAGGAAGGTGTTGGCAATGCCGCCGCCGACGATCAGCTGGTTGCAGATCTGGCTCAGGCTGTTCAGCACGTCGAGCTTGGTGGACACCTTGGAGCCGGCAACGATGGCGGCCATCGGTTGGGCCGGAGCGCCGAGGGCCTTGCCCAGTGCGTCCAGTTCAGCCGCCAGCAACGGGCCCGCTGCGGCAACTTTGGCAAACTTGGCCACGCCGTGGGTCGAACCCTCGGCACGGTGCGCGGTGCCGAAGGCGTCCATCACGAACACGTCGCACAGGGCAGCGTACTGCTGGGCCAGTTCGTCGCTGTTCTTTTTCTCGCCCTTGTTGAAGCGCACGTTTTCGAACAGCACGATGTCGCCAGCCTTCACGTCCACACCGTTCAGGTAGTCGGCAACCAGCGGCACGTCGCGGCCCAGGGCCTTGCTCAAATATTCAGCTACAGGCTTGAGGCTGTTTTCTGCCGAGAATTCACCTTCGGTCGGACGACCCAAGTGGGAGCAGACCATCACGGCCGCGCCTTTTTCCAGGGCCAGCTTGATGGTCGGCAGCGAGGCCAGGATTCGCGCATCGCTGGTGACAACACCGTCCTTGACTGGGACGTTGAGGTCTTCGCGGATCAGTACGCGCTTACCTTGCAGATCGAGGTCGGTCATCTTCAACACGGTCATGGGGGGCAATTCCTGAGAGCTAAAGTTGTGGAGAGGCTGTTTGCAGATAGTGTTCTGCAACGTCCAGCATTCGGTTGGCAAAACCCCATTCGTTGTCGAACCAAGCCAGGATGTTCACCAGCCGTGGGCCGGAAACGCGGGTCTGGCTGGCATCGACGATGGCCGAATGCGGGTCGTGGTTGAAATCACAGCTGGCGTGCGGCAACTCGGTGTAGGCCAACAGGCCTTTGAGCGGGCCGCTGGTGGCGGCGTCGCGCAGGATCCGGTTGACTTCGCCGGCGTCGGTGTCGCTGACGGTTTGCATGGTGATGTCCAGGCAAGACACATTCACCGTCGGTACCCGTACGGCTTTGGCCTGGATTCGCCCGGCAAGTTCCGGCAACAGTCGCTCGATACCGCGCGCCAGGCCGGTGGACACCGGAATCACCGACTGAAACGCCGAACGCGTACGGCGCAGGTCTTCATGGTGGTAAGCGTCAATCACCGGCTGATCGTTCATTGCCGAGTGAATGGTGGTGATCGACACGTATTCCAGGCCAATCGCCTGGTCCAGCAGGCGCAACAGCGGCACGCCGCAGTTGGTGGTGCAGGAGGCGTTGGACACCAGCAATTCGGCACCGGTCAGGCAATCCTGGTTCACGCCGTAGACGATGGTGGCGTCGACATCCGCCTCGCTGGCCATCGGCTGGGAAAACAGGACCCGTGGTGCGCCGGCGTCGAGAAACCGCTGGCCGTCGGCACGGGTGTGATAGGCACCGGAGCATTCCAGCACCAGGTCGACGTCCAGCGCCGCCCAGTCGATGCCCTCAGGGGTGGCACTGCGCAGGACCTTCACGCAGTTGCCATTAATATGCAGACAATCGTCCTCGACCCGCACTTCGCCGGGGAACCGGCCGTGGGTGGAGTCAAAGCGTGTCAGGTATTCGATGCTGGCCATGTCCGCCAGATCGTTGATCGCGACAATTTCAAACCCGGCCGCCGGCCCTCGCTCGAACAGAGCACGCAAGACGCAACGACCAATCCGGCCGTAGCCGTTGAGTGCAACTTTGTAGGGACGCGGTTGAGGCATGGGGTTCTCGCATTGTGGGCGACACAAACCTTTGCAGGAACTCGCTTGTGTGGCGAGGGAGCTTGCTCCCGCTGGAGTGCGAAGCACTCCCAGACCGGCTGACGAGGTGTATCTGACACATCTCGATCGCACGGCTTGGGGCCGCTTCGCAGCCCAGCGGGAGCAAGCTCCCTCGCCACAACAAGCTCGCTCCTACAAGGGGACGCGCTTTAGTCTTCCAGCAGCTCTTCAGCCTGACCCAGGATGTTTTCCAGGGTGAAACCGAACTCTTCGAACAACGCTGGCGCCGGCGCCGACTCACCGTAGGTGGTCATGCCGATCACGCGACCTTCCAGGCCCACGTACTTGTACCAGTAGTCGGCGTGAGCCGCTTCGATGGCGATACGTGCGCTGACCTGCAACGGCAACACCGATTGCTTGTAGTCGGCGTCCTGGGCTTCGAAGACGCTGGTGCACGGCATGGAAACCACGCGCACGTTACGACCGGCGGCCGTCAGCTTGTCGTACGCCTGAACCGCCAGGCCCACTTCGGAACCGGTGGAGATCAGGATCAGCTCCGGCTCGCCGATGCAGTCTTTCAGCACGTAGCCACCACGGCTGATGCCTTCGATCTGCGCCGCGTCGCGGGTTTGGTGCTGCAGGTTCTGACGGGAGAAGATCAGCGCCGAAGGACCGTCCTTGCGCTCGATTGCGTGCTTCCAGGCCACAGCCGATTCGACCGCGTCCGATGGGCGCCAGGTGTCCAGGTTCGGCGTGGTGCGCAGGCTGGTCAGTTGCTCGACCGGCTGGTGCGTCGGGCCGTCTTCACCCAGGCCGATGGAGTCGTGGGTGTAGACGAAGATCACACGCTTCTTCATCAACGACGCCATGCGTACGGCGTTGCGGGCGTATTCCATGAACATCAGGAAGGTCGCGCCGTAAGGCACCAAACCGCCGTGCAGGGCGACGCCGTTCATGATGGCGCTCATGCCGAACTCGCGTACGCCGTAGTACATGTAGTTGCCGCTGGCGTCTTCCGCCGAAACACCTTTGCAACCTTTCCACAGGGTCAGGTTGGAACCGGCCAGGTCAGCCGAACCGCCGAGGAACTCAGGCAGCAGCGGGCCGAACGCGTTCAGGGTGTTCTGGCTGGCTTTACGGCTGGCGATGGTTTCGCCCTTGGCCGCCACTTCGGCGATGTAGGCCGAGGCCTTTTCAGCGAAGTCGGCAGGCAGGTCACCGGCCAGGCGGCGAACCAGTTCGTTGGCCAACTCAGGGAATTCGGCGGAGTAGGCCGCGAAACGCTGGTCCCACTCGGCTTCGACCGCCAGGCCGGCTTCCTTGGCGTTCCACTCGGCGTAGATGTCAGCCGGGATTTCGAACGGGCCGTGGTTCCACTTCAGCGCAGCGCGGGTCAGGGCGATTTCCGCGTCACCCAGTGGGGCGCCGTGGCAGTCTTCCTTGCCTTGCTTGTTCGGCGAACCGAAGCCGATGGTGGTCTTGCAGCAGATCAGGGTCGGCTGCTCGCTCTTGCGGGCGGTGTCGATGGCGGTCTTGATCTCTTCAGGATCGTGGCCGTCGACGTTGCGGATCACCTGCCAGTTGTAGGCTTCGAAACGCTTAGGCGTGTCGTCGGTGAACCAGCCTTCGACTTCGCCGTCGATGGAGATGCCGTTGTCATCGTAGAAGGCGATCAGCTTGCCCAGGCCCAGGGTACCGGCCAGGGAGGCGACTTCGTGGGAAATGCCTTCCATCATGCAGCCATCACCGAGGAACACGTAGGTGTGGTGGTCGACAATGTTGTGGTTCGGGCGGTTGAACTGCGCAGCCAGCACTTTTTCAGCCAGGGCAAAACCCACGGCGTTGGCCAGGCCCTGGCCCAGTGGACCGGTGGTGGTCTCAACGCCAGGGGTGTAGCCGTATTCCGGGTGGCCCGGGGTGCGGCTGTGGATCTGGCGGAAGTTTTTCAGGTCGTCGATGGTGACGTCGTAGCCGGTCAGGTGCAGCAACGAGTAGATCAGCATCGAGCCGTGGCCGTTGGACAGGATGAACCGGTCACGGTCGGCGAACGACGGGTTGCTCGGGTTGTGTTTCAGGTAGTCACGCCAAAGTACCTCGGCGATATCCGCCATGCCCATCGGGGCACCGGGATGGCCGCTGTTGGCTTTTTGCACGGCATCCATGCTGAGGGCACGAATGGCGTTGGCACGCTCACGACGGCTGGGCATCGCTGATCTCCTGGAGGTTGAATAAAAGAAACGGAAAAAAGGATCGGCATTTTCCCTCAGCCACGGCCCTCGGGGCAATGACAGATAGTCACTTGGGGGTGTTTTTCCTGCGGATTGACTGGAGAAACCGCCCCCCGCTTCGTCCATGGGTTATAGCGGCTGCTTATAACCACCGATTATCGACCAATATCAAAACTTTTTGATATTGCCCTTGCGGGGTTTTCCCACCGTCACTAGACTGCTGGCCTTATGAACCTGAGCGCACCTTCCATTCGACCCGACGACAGCGACGAGCTGGCAGCCCTGTGCAAGGCCGGTGGCGATCCGTTGCGCCTGAATGTGTTGCGCGCGCTGACCAACGATTCGTTCGGGGTGCTGGAGCTGGCGCAGATCTTCGCCATCGGCCAATCCGGCATGAGCCACCACTTGAAGGTACTGGCCCAGGCCGACCTGGTGGCGACCCGCCGCGAGGGCAATGCGATTTTTTACCGTCGCGCCCTGCCCCACACCGAGCAACTGGGCGGCAAGCTGCACGCCGCTCTGCTCGAAGAAATAGACAGCCTGGCGCTGCCGGCTGACGTGCAGTCGCGCATCAGCCAGGTGCACGGGCAACGTGCTGCCGCCAGCCAGGACTTTTTCTCACGGGTAGCCGAGAAGTTTCGCGCCCAGCAGGATCTGATCGCCGGCTTGGCGCAATACCGCGAAAGCGTGCTGGCACTTTTGGACAAGCTGAGCTTCAGTGATGAGGCTACGGCGGTTGAAGTGGGCCCGGGTGACGGCGGCTTCCTGCCGGAGCTGGCGCGGCGCTTTCATCAGGTCACGGCGCTGGACAACAGCCCGGCGATGCTGGAGCTGGCCCGCCAATTGTGTGAGCGCGAAGCGCTGGGCAATGTCCACCTGCAGTTGGCGGACGCCCTGAATGACACCAGCCTGCGGGCCGATTGCGTGGTGCTGAACATGGTCCTGCACCATTTCGCCGCCCCGGCAGACGCCCTCAGGCAGATGGCGAATTTGCTGCAACCAGGCGGCAGCCTGTTGGTCACGGATTTATGCAGCCACAACCAGAGTTGGGCCAGGGAAGCCTGCGGTGATCTCTGGCTGGGTTTTGAACAGGACGATCTGGCCCGTTGGGCCACCGCTGCGGGACTCGTTCCCGGGGAAAGCCTCTATGTAGGTTTACGTAATGGTTTCCAGATTCAGGTCCGCCATTTTCAGCGGCCGGCTGGCGACACTCACCATCGGTAAATATCAGGAAAACATCGAGATGAGCGAATACTCCCTTTTCACCTCCGAGTCCGTGTCTGAAGGGCATCCGGACAAAATCGCCGACCAGATCTCTGACGCGGTGCTGGACGCCATCATCGCTGAAGACAAGTTCGCCCGAGTGGCGTGCGAGACTCTGGTGAAAACGGGCGTGGCGATCATCGCCGGCGAAGTCACCACCTCTGCCTGGGTAGACCTGGAGCAGATCGTGCGTGATGTGATCATCGACATCGGCTACAACAGCTCCGACGTCGGCTTCGACGGTGCGACCTGCGGCGTGATGAACATCATCGGCAAGCAGTCCCCTGACATCAACCAGGGTGTCGACCGTGCCAAGCCTGAAGATCAGGGCGCCGGCGACCAGGGCCTGATGTTCGGCTATGCCAGCAACGAAACCGACGTGCTGATGCCGGCACCGATCACCTTCTCCCACCAGTTGGTGAAGCGCCAGGCCGAAGCCCGTAAATCCGGTGCATTGCCATGGCTGCGCCCGGACGCCAAGTCCCAGGTGACCTGCCGTTATGAAGGCGGCAAAGTCGTCGCCATCGACGCGGTGGTACTGTCGACCCAGCACAACCCGGACGTTTCCTACGCCGACCTGCGCGAAGGCGTCATGGAGCTGATCGTCAAGCACGTGCTGCCTGCCGAACTGCTGACCAAGGACACCCAGTTCCACATCAACCCGACCGGCCAGTTCATCATCGGTGGCCCGGTGGGCGACTGCGGCCTGACCGGTCGCAAGATCATCGTCGACAGCTACGGCGGCATGGCCCGTCACGGCGGTGGCGCGTTCTCCGGCAAGGATCCATCCAAGGTTGACCGTTCGGCGGCCTACGCCGGTCGTTACGTGGCCAAGAACATCGTGGCCGCCGGCCTGGCCGAGCGTTGCGAGATTCAGGTGTCCTACGCAATCGGTGTGGCCCAGCCTACGTCGATCTCGCTGAACACCTTCGGTACCGGCAAGATCAGCGACGACAAGATCGTCAAGCTGGTGCGTGAGATCTTCGACCTGCGTCCGTACGCAATCACCACCATGCTCGACCTGCTGCACCCGATGTACCAGGAAACTGCGGCCTACGGCCACTTCGGTCGTACCCCTGAGCAGAAGACTGTCGGCAACGACACGTTCACTACGTTCACCTGGGAAAAGACCGACCGTGCCAACGACCTGCGTACTGCCGCCGGCTTGTAATCGTCCTACGGTGTACACAAAGCCCCGGCGTTCTGTTCAAGCGAGCAGAAACATCGGGTAAAAAGCCTCGCGGTTGCGGGGCTTTTTTATGCCCGCGGGGATGGCTTAGGCTGGGCGCCCTTTTCAGAGCAAGGATGCTCATGATGACGTCACTTATGCGCTGGCTGTTTTTCCTTTTACTCAGCTTCTCGCCACTCACTGCGTGGTCGCAGGAGTGCCCCGACTGGGAGGCCGATCACGCCCGGGCCCAGATCAGCACCCTGGCGCAACAAATCCGCCTGTGGGATGACAGCTACCACCGGCTCGGCCAGTCATTGATCAGCGATGAGCTGTATGACCAGGCCAGCCAGCGCCTTGCCCAATGGCGCAGGTGTTTCACCCCCTCCGCCCCAGTCACGGACGACCCGCTGGGCAGCGCGCGGGGCACGATCGCCCACCCGACGCCCCACACCGGCCTGGAAAAACTGCTGGACGATGACGCCGTGCAAACCTGGCTGGGGACTCGCCAGGACGTGTGGGTCCAGCCCAAGGTCGATGGCGTCGCCGTCACGCTGGTTTACCGCAAGGGCCGGTTGAGCCGGGTCATCAGTCGCGGCGATGGCCGGCTGGGCCAGGATTGGTCAGCCTCCGCCCGCCGGATTCCCGGGATCGTGCAGCAACTGCCCGAGCCCGTTGACCTGCTGTTGCAGGGCGAACTCTATTGGCGACTGAATGACCATGTGCAAGCTGCCAAAGGTGGCCTCGGCGCCCGCGGCAAAGTGGCCGGGCTGATGAATCGCCGGCAGTTGAGCGACGCCGAGGCCGCCAATATCGGTCTGTTTGTCTGGGCCTGGCCCCAGGGCCCCGATGACTTTTCCGAGCGGCTGAGCCAACTGGCGCAATGGGGCTTCACCGACAGCGGGCGCTACAGCCACCCGATCAAGGACATTACCGAAGCGGCGCACTGGCGCAGCTATTGGTACAGCCACCCGCTGCCCTTCGCCAGCGACGGCGTGGTATTGCATCAAGGCCAGCGGGCCCCGGCCGAGCGCTGGCGGGTCAGCGCGCCCTACTGGGCGGTTGCCTGGAAGTACCCGGTGGCCAAGGCATTGGCCCATGTGCGCAAGGTGCACTTCAAGATTGGCCGCACCGGGCGCATCACCTCCATCCTGGAGTTGGAACCGGTACTGCTCGATGACCGGAAGATCAGCCGGGTCAGTGTCGGTTCCCTGAAACGCTGGCGGGAACTGGATATCCGTACTGGCGACCAGGTCTCCATCAGCCTCGCCGGGCACGTCATCCCACGCCTTGACCGCGTCATCCTGCGCAGCCAGCCACGGGCCGAGTTGCAGGTCCCGCAGGCCAGGGACTTCCACCCCTGGAGTTGCTGGCAACTGGCCCCGGGTTGCGAAGAACAGCTGCTCGCGCGCCTGACCTGGCTGAGCGGCGCCCAGGGCCTGGCCCTGCCACACATCGGCCGCGAAACCTGGAACACCTTGATCCAGGCCGGCCTGATCGACGGCCTGCTCGATTGGTTAACCCTGGATGAGGCAGAGCTTGCTAACATTGATGGCTTCGGCGAACGCAGCAGTGCGCGTTTACTCGACAGCTTGCGCAGCGCCCGGCAGCGACCGTTCGCGCAATGGCTGATGGCCCTGGGAGTACCGCCCACGGCCCGCAACAATCTACAAGGCGGCTGGCAAACCCTGGCCGCCAGAGACACTCAAGCCTGGCTGGCCGAAGACGGCATAGGCCCGGGTCGCGCGGCGCAACTGAGCGCTTTTTTTCGCGACCCGCAGGTACTGGCCTTGAGTGAAACATTACGGGCTGCCGGGATAGATGGTTTTTGACCTCCGCCCGACGGCATTAACCGGTGCCGGCAGAATTCATCCTGCCCACCTGATTGCGACCTTGTTTGCCTTGGAGCCTTTATGAAATTTCTTGCACCTTTTGCCCTGTTGACCGTCGCTACCCTTATGTCCGCGCCATTGCTGGCAGCCGAGGAAGCTGCGCCACTCACAGGCTGCGCCGCCAAGCGCGAGTCCATCAGCACCCAGATCGAACAAGCCAAGGCCCACGGCAACAGTGAGCAACAAGCCGGCCTGGAAAAAGCCTTGAGTGAAGTCACCGCCAACTGCACCGATGCCTCCTTGAAAAAGGAGCGGGAAAACAAGGTGCTCGACGCCAAGCACGAAGTCAGCCGCCGTCAGGCTGACCTCGACAAGGCCATGAAGAAGGGTGATTCCGACAAGATCAACAAGCGCAAGGACAAGCTGGCCCAGTCACGCAAGGACTTGCAGGAAGCCCTGGACGAACTGGACAAGTAAGACGGCCTCAGTGATCGCGGAACTGTTTATGGCACGCGGTGCAGGCATCTTCGACTTTCTGCACCGCCGGCCCGAGGTTGCTGGCCTTGTAGGGCTGGACCTGGCTGGCGATCACCAATTCACCGGTGGCCGTTTCAAGGTTTCGAGCCATTTCCTGAAAGCGTGCCTGTTGCTGCCACACGTCGTCCTTGGCGCTGGTGTGGTCTTCTTCACGCACGCTCGGGAAATGTTTCCACGGTTCGTGGGACAACGCATCAAGCTTGACCGCGCCTTCGGCAAATTTGCCGCCGTCGAATGGAATGCGCCCACGCAACATGCCGCCCAGGTCTTCGCCGGTCTTGAGCATCTGCTTGAAAATGGCCTTGCGCTGGCCAAGGGGCGAATTCGGATCAACCCCGCCGCAGGCGGACAGTGTCAGGCAGGCCAGCAATACAACGGTCAGTCTTTTAAAAGTCATGATGGCTCAAGGTCACGGGAAACGGCGGCCAGTATCCTCGCCCCGCCCGCAAAGACCAATACCCCTATTAATAATAAGGGTTGCTCGAACGCCAGCCGATACGAGCAATCGCTTCAGGAATTTTGTGTATGAATACCCGTTTTAAGCCTTGGCGCCGCCTCGTGTGGGCCCTGCCAATGATCGCGCTGCTGGCCGGTTGCGACACCGGCAAGGACGAAAAAGCCAAGCCCCACGCCATTGCTACCTACGTCGGCGCCACCTGGGAAAACCTGCCGGCCGTGTCGGACAGCGACCTGCAAGCCGGCTTCGAATCCTGGCGCAGTGCCTGTCAACGCCTCAAGGCTGACCCGGTATGGGGCGCGACGTGTGCGGCATCGGCCACCGTGCCGTCGACCGCAGTGGCGATTCGTGACTTCCTCAAGGCCAACCTCGACGTCTACGGCCTGCGCTCGGCCGACAACAGCCCCAACGGCCTGATCACCGGCTACTACGAACCGGTTTACCCCGGCAGCCTCACCGAAACCGCCACCGCCCATGTACCGGTGTTCGGCGTGCCGGATGACCTGATCATCGTCAACCTGGAAAGCATCTACCCGGAGCTCAAGGGCAAGCGCCTACGCGGTCGCCTGGAAGGCCGGGTACTCAAACCCTATGACGACGCCAGCACCATCAACCACCAAGGCTCCACCGCCAAGCCCATCGCCTGGCTGACCAACCCGATGGACCTGCAATTCCTGCAGATCCAGGGTTCGGGTCGTATCCAACTGGCCGACGGCCGCCAATTGCGGGTGGGTTACGGCGACCAGAACGGTTACCCGTACCGCCCCATCGGCCGCTGGTTGGTGGAGCAGGGCGAGCTGAAAAAAGAAGACGTGACCATGGGCGCCATCGCGGCCTGGGCCAAGGCGCATCCGCAGCGTATTCCTGAATTGCTGGCAAGCAACCCCAGCTACGTGTTCTTCAGTGCCCGCCCCGACAGCAACGAAGGCCCGCGTGGCTCGCTGAACGTGCCGCTGACTGCGGGGTATAGCGTTGCGGTGGATCGCAAGGTGATTCCGCTGGGCAGCCTGTTGTGGCTGTCGACTACCCGACCGGATGGTGCGCCGATTGCCCGCCCGGTGGCTGCGCAGGATACCGGTGGTGCAATTACCGGCGAAGTGCGGGCCGACCTGTTCTGGGGAACCGGTGATGCCGCTGGTGAGTTGGCGGGCAACATGAAGCAGCAGGGCCAGATCTGGATGCTGTGGCCCAAAGGCGCAGCGTTGCCGAAAGTGCCGGATGCGCCGACAGGCACCTGAAGAACACCACGGCCTATGTGGGAGCGGGCTTGTGTGGGAGCGGGCTTGCTCGCGAATGCGGTGTGTCAGTCACCGGATGTATCGACTGATCCACCGCATTCGCGAGCAAGCCCGCTCCCACATTTGAACAGTGTCAGGCTTCAGATCGAGACGAAGAAGAAGCTCGCAATCAACGCCATCCCCACCGCCCACACCACCGACCGCAGCATCGCCCAGTCCGCCAGGTAGCAGATGATGTAGAGCAACCGGCTGGTAATAAACAGCACCGCCAATACGTTGATCGTCACCAGCGACGCAACGCCAGCCAGATGGGCAATGATCACCGCGGCCGCAAAGGCCGGGGTCACTTCGAAGCTGTTGAGTTGCGCACTGTGGGCGCGCTTGGCAAACCCCTCGAGGGTGTCGAGGAACGCCCGCGGATCATGGTTCTGCCGGGGCCCGAACTTGCCGCCGCTGAACTTGGCCACGCCCGTGCACAGGTACGGCAGAAAAATTGCGATCAACACACACCAGAAAGCGACTGTCATAACCCATTCCTTTTTTAGTTTTATCCGACGGTTAGAGTTTCATCACGAACATGCCGATCAGCACCAACCCACAGGCTATGAGCCGTGGGCGGCCGAAAGGTTCTTTCAGGTAACGCATGCCGAACAGCACCACCAGGATCACGCTGACTTCCCGCAGCGCAGCGGCTTCGGCAATCGAGCCCAACTGCATGGCCCAAAGCACCAGAGCGTAGCTCAACAACACGCACAACCCGACACTCAGCCCCAGCCGCCACTGCGTGCGCCAGAACAGCCCGAACGCCGCCCGTTTGCGCACCATCGCCAGCAACGGAAACGGCCATGCGCTTATCAGCGTCAGCCACACCAGGTAGTCCAGCGGGTGTGACCAACGGCGCAATGCCTGGCCATCGAGGAAGGTGTAGCAACCGATGCACAAGCCGATCAACGCCACCACCGGCAGCATCGACCAGGGCAACCGGTCGCCACCGCCGCCCTGCCATAACAGGCACAGCATGCCGAACGGAATCAGCAGAATGCCGAGAATCTGCTGTGTACTGAGCACCTCACCGGCAAACACCAGCGTCAGCGCCAGCACCACCAAAGGCGACAAGCCGCGCATCAGTGGGTACACCAGGCCCAGGTCACCCACGCGATAGGCCTGGATCAGCAGGTAGCGGTAAAGCAATTCAAACAACGCCGAGGCGATGATCCACGGCCAGATTTCCAGTGGCGGAAACGATACAAACCCCACCGCCAGCACCACAAACAGCAATGCCACCGTGTCCATGCACGCGATGACCAACAGGCGCTCGCCGCTGAATTTGATCAAGGTGTTCCACGTCGCATGCAACAACGCCGCTACCAGTACCAGAGCTGTTGCAATCACGGTGACTCCCCAGTCATAAAAAGCGGAATTGATTCGTCATATTTCAGCACCTGTTTATACTAAAGCCGACCACGCCGCACTCAGTTGCGCAAAGACCTGGACCAATAAATTTTTGCTGCTGCCCGATCTTCGCCGATCCGGGCGTCGGCATGTGTATGCCTGATCAGAGCGCCGCGATTACCGAAGGAGATCCTCGCCTGCCGCTCGGTGCATGGATCGGCGGGATGGTGGTGGTGGCACTTTTGTTCATCGACCTGCAACGTCGTCGCCCTGCTGCGGTCAACGTAGCCAACTGATAAATGTGTTCTGTGTGGGAGCTGTCGAGCTTTAGCGAGGCTGCGATACAGGCGCTGCGGTCTTGCAGCCTCACCCAGGTGATGCCATCGCAGCCTCGCTGGGGCTCGACAGCTCCCACATATGATCTCTACTCACTCCTCCATCCAAGGACCCCGGATGCTTGAACTTGTCGCTGCGTTTATTTGCCTGACCACCCTGCTCACCTATGTGAACTACCGCTTCATCGGCCTGCCGCCCACCATCGGTGTGATGGTCACGGCACTGATGTTTTCCCTGCTGCTGCAAGGCTTGAGCTTTATCGGCTACCCCGGCCTTGAAGAGCGCATCCAGCAGTTGATCGGCCAGATCGACTTCGGCGACCTGCTGATGAACTGGATGCTCTCGTTCCTGCTGTTCGCCGGCGCTTTGCACGTCAACCTGAGCGACCTGCGCAGCTACCGCTGGCCCATCGGCCTGCTTGCCACCTTCGGCGTATTGATTGCCACGGTGGTGATCGGCAGCCTGGCCTTCTACATCTTTGCCCTGTTCGGCTGGCACGTGAGTTTCCTGTACTGCCTGCTGTTCGGCGCGCTGATTTCCCCCACCGACCCGATCGCCGTACTCGGTGTGCTGCGGACCGCCAATGCGTCGAAACCGCTGAAAACCACCATCGTCGGCGAATCGCTGTTCAACGACGGCACGGCGGTGGTGGTGTTCACCGTGTTGCTGGGCATCGCGCAACTGGGCGAGACGCCTACGGTCGGCGCCACGGCCATGCTGTTTGCCCATGAAGCGATTGGCGGCGTGGTGTTTGGCGGGCTGATCGGCTACATCGTGTACCTGATGATCAAGAGCATCGAGCAGTATCAGATCGAAGTGATGCTGACCCTGGCCCTGGTGATCGGCGGCTCGGCGATGGCCACTGAACTGCACGTCTCGGCACCCATTGCGATGGTGGTGGCGGGCCTGATCATCGGCAACCTCGGCCGCAAGCTGGCGATGAACGACATGACCCGGCGCTACCTGGACGGCTTCTGGGAACTGCTCGATGACATGCTCAACGCCCTGCTGTTTGCGCTGATCGGCATGGAACTGCTGCTGTTGCCGTTCAACTGGCTGCACGTGTTGGCCGCCAGTTTGCTGGCCGTGGCAATCCTGTTGTCACGCCTGCTGACGGTGGCCCCGGCGATCCTGCTGCTGCGGCGCTGGCGCACAGTGCCCCGCGGCACCATCCGCATCCTCACCTGGGGCGGCTTGCGCGGCGGGGTTTCCGTGGCACTGGCCCTGGCCCTGCCACTGGGCCCGGAGCGTGACTTGCTGCTGAGCATCACCTACATCGTGGTGCTGTCGTCCATCCTGTTGCAGGGCTTGAGCATCGGCAAGCTGGTCAAGCATGTGACCAAGGATGAGCCGGCGCCTGCTGCGGCGCCGGAGACTCACTGACCCTTGTTGATCTGCTGCGGATGCCTCGGGTCCGCAGCGGCTTTGCCCGGCAGGCTGCTTTCGCTGCGAATCTGCGCATGGCTGATCAGCGCAAAGATAAAGCTGCCGCCGATGATATTGCCCGCCAGCGTCGGCCCGGCGAACACCAGCCAGAAGTCTTTCCACGGCAGCTCGCCGGCGAATACCAGGTACGACACTTCCGCCGAGCCCACCACGATGTGGGTGAAGTCTCCCAGTGCCATCAGGTAGGTGATCAGGATGATGATCCAGATCTTGGCGCTTTCCATGGATGGGATCATCCACACCATGGTGGCGATCATCCAGCCCGACACGATGCCCTTGGCGAACATCTGGTAGGCGTCGTTTTCCATGACCTTGCGCCCGATTTCCAGGAAGGCCAGGTCGGTCTTGGTGTCAAAGATCGGCAAGTGCAGCATCACGTACGCCACCAGCAAGGTGCCGCACAGGTTGCCCACCAGCACCACGGCCCATAAACGCAGCAGGCGTGCGAAATTCTTCAGCGTGGGTTTGCTCATCACCGGCAACACCGCGGTCAGGGTGTTTTCGGTGAATAACTGCTGACGGGCGAGGATCACGGCAAGAAAGCCGGCGCAGTAACCAAAACTGGCGATCACCTTGAACTCTTCGCCATCCGGCAGGCGCGAGTTGAGCAAGCCCATGCCCATCAGTGACAGGCCCATGGTCAGGCCGGCGGCCAGCGCCGACCACCACAACGCGGCGACGTTGCGCTCCAGTTCCTGATCGCCCTGAGTGCGGATGATTTCATGCAGAACCGCCGCGCGAGGCGGCTGGTTCTTGTCGACGTCGTGCTGCTCTTCCTGCGACAGATTGGGGGTCTTACCGTCTTTTTCAGTGGTCATGGCGTTCCTGAATCCGTTGCGTGCTTTTAGCTACGACACGCGGCGTTCAGGGCTGTTCAGTGGCCATATCACTTAACTGGCAGGCGCCATGCCCTGGCCATTTCGACAGTGGTGGAACTGAGTGGCGTCTTCCAGGGTTTATTGCGCGCCACATAGTGGTTGATGATGCTGTCGAGCACCCGGTTGAATTCGGCCGGCGTCGTGACCTTTGTCAGGTCAAATTCGGCCTGGCGCAACAACGCGACGTTGGAGTCCGGCTGGCCTGGGCGGAACAGCGACGGGTAGATCACCTCCCGCGTGAAGTTGCCGGCAATCACCGAGATATCGCGCCGTTTCATCTCGACAACCGCGCGTGTCATGACCTTGGACATCGCGGCCTTATCACCCGATGGCTTGGCCATGACTTGCAGAAGTTGTTGGAAATTGGGATTGCCCACGGCGTTAAGTCGCCGCCCCAGCCATTCCACATGTTCAGGCCGGCGAGCGAGCGCATCCAGGTTACGCAAGGCAGATGCGATCTTCGGCGTGATCGTCAATGTATCCTTTGCCTGATTGGCTTCGGCGATGGCGTTATCCAGGGCCTGCAAAACCTGGATGGCGCTCTTTCGAAACAGCAGCACATCGCCCGCGGCCCTGTCCTTTTCCAGGCCTGCCTGCGCACTGGTAAACATTTCGTCGTCCATGGCCAGTACGGCTGCGTCCAATGAGCTGAATTGATGCTGCTCACGCACCGTGGCACGGCTCTCCATGTGGGTCTCGACCGCCTTGCGGGCCAGCATCTGTAGATTTTTCTTCTGCTCGGCAGTCATGGTGAAATTCACCGTGCCGGTGAGCAGGCTGCGAAAATCCCCCTTGTCGGTATTCAGGGGTAGCGTCACGCTCTGGTCTGCCACTGCCTTGAGTCGGACGTTTTGATAGGCCTCGGCAGCCGAGTGGGGCGTGCCGGTGATGCCGTCGACCAGCCTATCGCCAATGCCGCCGCGGTCTTTGGGCTTGGCGGGAGCCTCGGACTCGAAGTCGATCACCAGCGACTCGGCCTTGCTCAAGGGACTTTCTGGAAACGCAGGGTCAATCACCCCCGAGGCAGGCGTATTGAGCAACAGGCCACCGTCTTTGAACGCGGTTTCTTCGGCAGAGGCCTGGAAGCCGTGGCCTTTTTCGCTTGGGCTCTTGAATAACACCGGCAACGAACCGGATATATGCGCCGCCCGGGCGATGTCCATGTCCGGCGTCAGGCTGGCGTTGAACACCACCAACTGCGGTCGCCCGTCAAACATGCCGGTGCCGGTGATGTTCAGCTGCTTGATTGCAGGAATGTGCCGGCTCAACACCGCCAGATCGCCAAAGGTTGGTGCTCCACCGGCGCTGAGTTTGTCGGCAATCTTCATGACCTCGGCGGGACGGGTCTGCCTGGGCGTCTTGGCGATGTGCGCAAGAATCGACTTGCGTGACTCGTTACGCACCAACTCCTCAAGCGGCAGCGCTTGGGTTTGCAGGCGCGGCAGCATTGTGAATAGCAGTTGGGAAATATTGCCAGCGGCGCCGGGCAAGCGCCCAGCGAGCTTGCCGAGTTTGGAACTGGCGTTTTGCAGCCACGCCACCAGAGGGTTTTTGCTGTTCAGCAGTTCAGGGAGATCAAGGTTGTTGGAAAGCGTTTCGAACGCCTTGGCATCCATGCCACTGGCCAGTACGGCGGCGGAGATCGCACCCGCAGACGAACCGGAAATAACCTTGATGCCTGCCAAGGCCTTGTTTTCTTCAAGCGCCTGCACGACACCCGGAAATGCAATGCCCTTGGCCCCGCCGCCGCTGAGCACCAGATGTTTGATCGGCCCCGGCGACAACAGCACCTCGGTCTGCCCACTGCTGGCGCGAACAAGGGTCAGTTTGCGTTCGCCTGCGTTCTCTACCAGGGGAGTGTCTACAGTTTTGGCGGGCGCCGCAGAGGTCGCGGGACGCTCGATGATCGGCGCCACGGCGAGGTGGTTTCGCGAGGTTTCAGGCAATTGCATACGCGGGATCTCTCTTCAGGAGTTAGTCCTGAGTGACGAGAGAGCCCCAGGGCGATCCGTCCGGAACGATTCAGTAAAAAATTACCCCGGCTCCGGGTTATTCGCTGATGCCGTCTTCCTGGAACTGATCCTTCACGTACTTGATCTCGGTACGGCCGTGGGGCGCCGGCAACCCGTCTTCACCCAGGTTCACGAAGACCATTTTTTCCACGGTCAGGATGCTCTTGCGGGTGATCTTGTTACGCACTTCGCAAGTCAGGGTGATGGAGGTGCGGCCGAACTCGGTGGCAGTGATGCCCAGTTCGATGATGTCGCCCTGGCGCGAGGCGCTGACGAAGTTGATTTCAGAGATGTACTTGGTCACCACCCGCTGGTTGCCCAACTGGACAATCGCGTAGATGGCCGCTTCTTCGTCGATCCAGCGCAGCAGGCTGCCACCGAACAGGGTGCCGTTGGGGTTGAGGTCTTCGGGTTTTACCCATTTGCGAGTGTGGAAGTTCATGTTCACTCCAAAGCGTGTTGCGAAATGATGGGCAACATCATGGCAGAGGCCGGGCCCAAGCTCTATGAGCCATTGCCTATCAACCCCATGAGCGATCTTCATGCCGCCGACAGAAAGGCTTTAGAAGTCAGGCGCAGGCGGCTATAATCGCCTCCGCTTCAAAACGGTCATCTTCGATTGATACCGTTCTCCCGCCACCTGTCCGAGGGGCGCTGCAGCAGGCTCGACCTGTCAGGCTCGGATGGGGCGTTGTCCGGCCTGGTTAGCCAGCTGGATACTAAACGCACAACGGCGCCCATTCGCACACTACGAATGGAGGCTCTTCATGAGCGCTGTAATCACGCCTGCAGGTTTTACCGACTACAAAGTCGCCGACATGTCCCTCGCTGCCTGGGGCCGTCGCGAAACCTTTATCGCCGAATCCGAAATGCCAGCCCTGATGGGCCTGCGTCGCAAGTACGCCGCTGAGCAGCCGCTCAAGGGCGCGAAGATTCTCGGCTGCATCCACATGACCATTCAGACTGCCGTGCTGATCGAAACCCTGGTTGCCCTGGGTGCCGAAGTACGCTGGTCGTCCTGCAACATTTTCTCGACTCAAGACCAGGCCGCTGCCGCTATCGCTGCTGCCGGTATCGCCGTGTTCGCCTGGAAAGGCGAAACCGAAGAAGAGTACGAGTGGTGCCTGGAGCAAACCATCCTCAAGGATGGCAAGCCATGGGACGCCAACATGATCCTCGACGACGGCGGCGACCTGACCGAGCTGCTGCACAAGAAGTACCCGCAGATCCTCGACCGCGTCCACGGCGTGACCGAAGAAACCACCACCGGCGTTCACCGCCTGCTGGACATGCTGGCCAAGGGCGAGCTGAAAATCCCGGCCATCAACGTCAACGACTCGGTGACCAAGAGCAAGAACGACAACAAGTACGGCTGCCGTCATAGCCTGAACGATGCGATCAAGCGCGGCACCGACCACCTGTTGTCCGGCAAGCAAGCGCTGGTGATCGGCTACGGTGACGTGGGCAAGGGTTCGTCCCAGTCCCTGCGTCAGGAAGGCATGATCGTTAAAGTCTCCGAAGTCGACCCGATCTGCGCCATGCAAGCCTGCATGGACGGTTTCGAAGTGGTTTCGCCGTTCATCAACGGCCAGAACGACGGCACCGAAGCCAGCATCGACAAGGCCCTGCTGGGCAAGATCGACCTGATCGTGACCACCACCGGCAACGTGAACGTGTGCGACTCGAACATGCTCAAGGCCCTGAAAAAGCGCGCCGTGGTGTGCAACATCGGTCACTTCGACAACGAAATCGACACCGCTTTCATGCGCAAGAACTGGGCATGGGAAGAAGTGAAGCCACAGGTACACAAGGTTCACCGTACCGGTGCTGGCGATTTCGACCCGCAGAACGATGACTACCTGATCCTGCTGGCCGAAGGCCGTCTGGTCAACCTGGGCAACGCCACTGGCCACCCAAGCCGCATCATGGATGGCTCGTTCGCCAACCAGGTACTGGCGCAGATCTTCCTGTTCGGCCAGAAATACGCCGACCTGTCGCCCGCCCAGAAAGCCGAGCGCCTGACCGTGGAAGTACTGCCGAAGAAACTCGACGAAGAAGTGGCCCTGGAAATGGTCCGCGGCTTCGGCGGCGTAGTGACTCAACTGACCAAGACCCAGGCCGACTACATCGGCGTGACGGTCGAAGGCCCGTTCAAGCCGCACGCTTACCGCTACTAAGTCCTACTGTAGGCACCGGCTCTAAGTGGGAGCTGGCTTGCCTGCGATAGCATCACCTCGGTGTGACTGACGCACCGAGGTGCCTGCATCGCGGGCAAGCCCGGCTCCCACACAAGCCCGCTCCCACATTGACGGTGTGCACCTTCTGGCTTTATGAGTTTCCATAGGTATGACCATGTCCCAAGACCGTCGCTACAGCTTCGAGTTCTTCCCGACCAAGACCGATGCTGGGCATGAAAAACTGATGGCAACTGCCAAGCAGTTGGCCAGCTTCAACCCCGATTTCTTCTCCTGCACCTACGGTGCCGGTGGCTCCACCCGCGATCGCACGATCAACACCGTGCTGCAGCTGGAAAGCCAAGTCAAAGTACCTGCAGCTCCGCATTTGTCCTGCGTGGGCGACAGCAAGGCCGACCTGCGCAGCCTGCTGACCCAATACAAGCAAGCCGGCATCAAGCGCATCGTCGCCCTGCGCGGTGACCTGCCGTCCGGCATGGGCATGGCCAGCGGCGAGCTGCGCTACGCCAATGACCTGGTGAGCTTCATTCGCGAAGAAACCGGCGATCACTTCCACATCGAAGTGGCCGCTTATCCGGAGATGCACCCCCAGGCGCGCAATTTCGAAGACGATCTGCAGAATTTCGTGCGCAAGGCCAACGCCGGCGCCAACAGCGCGATCACCCAGTACTTCTTCAACGCAGAGAGCTACTTCTACTTCGTTGAGCGTGTACAAGCGATGGGCGTGAACATCCCGATCGTGCCGGGCATCATGCCGATCACCAACTACAGCAAACTGGCGCGCTTCTCTGACGCCTGCGGCGCGGAAATCCCACGCTGGATTCGTAAACAACTGGAAGCCTACGGCGACGACGTCAAGAGCATCCAGGCGTTCGGCGAACAGGTCATCAGCGAAATGTGTGAACAATTGTTGCAAGGTGGCGCGCCAGGGTTGCACTTCTATACCCTGAACCAGGCTGAGCCAAGCCTCGCTGTCTGGAACAACCTGAAGCTGCCACGCTAAGGTCTGTTCCGAAATGCAAAGGCCCTCATAATGAGGGCCTTTGCCGTTCTAAACGCCCACGGAATTCTGCAGTCCATGAATACAACCGCCCCGACGTCCCGCCCGCAACTGGTCTACCTGGTGTTCGGCGCAGAGACTTACCATCAGGAAGCGGTATTCAGCATCGCCAGCGCCCTGTCATTCCTGCGGGACGAGCCGGACACAGGCATCGACATCCAGGTCTTCAGCGACAACCCCGAGCCCTATCGCCTGCTGCCGGTACGTGTACGCCCGCTGGACGAAGCCACGCGCAAACGCTGGAGCGAGCCTCACGGCTACCACTTTCGCACCAAGCACGTGGTGCTGCGGCAAGTGTTGCAAGAATCCGAAGTGGCGCTGCTGATCGACACCGATACGTTTTTCCATCATTCGCCCCTGGCGCTGTTTGAACGCGTGCAGCCGGGCACCCTGCTGTGCAACGCCTTCTACACCAAGTACGGCGACAACCACGAAAGCATTCTGTACAGCGCCCTGTACCAGCGCCTGCTGGACATGGGCGTGGCCGACGATGACATGATGACCCTCAATTCCGGGGTCATGGGCCTGACGCAGCAGGACGCGCACATCCTCGACCGCTCGATCGAGTTGATGGACGAACTGTTTCCCCATGCCCAGGGCGCCTACACCCTGGAAGAGTTCTGCCTGTCCATTGCCGCCTATCGCACCCTCAACGTGCGCGAATGCCCGGACCTGATCCACCACTACTGGAGCCGCAAGCAGCTGTTCCGGGCCAAGGTCAAGGCGTGGATCGCCAAGCATCGGGCAAACCCCACCAGCGCCACGGCCCTGGATGACACGCGCCAGGTTTCCGCCCACCTGCCCCGCCCGCCTCGTCTGCAACGCTTGATGTACAAGCTGATCACCCTGGCACTGCCCAAGCACCAGCAGCAGTTCATCCGGGAAATCCTCTACGGCTGCTACGAACATGAAAACGAGTTCGACCAGGCGTGTGGCCCGGTTTGGTGGGACAAGGCCCGACAAAACCAGGAAGAGCGCCAGGGCCGACCGGTGGATGCCCATCTGCTGGAGCACTGGTTTGGCAATCCCGTGGTGCGGCTGATTCTCGGCGAGCGGCGCGAGGCGATCTACGAACACCTGATCAAATCTCCGGGCAAGTAAACCTGGCGGGCGCCCGCAGATCACTGTGCCAGAGCTTCTCTTTAGCCCGATACAGTCGTAATCTCAGGGTATGCCTGTCACTTTCCGGTTATTGACTGCTGTTCTTTTCGCTTGCCTGAGCCTCGGTGCCCATGGCGAGAAACTGCGCATTGTCACCGAGCCGTGGGCGCCTTACGTCTACGACGACAACGGCACCATGCGCGGGCTCGACTACGAGACCACGGTGATCGTGTTCCAGCGCCTGGGCATCGATGTGGATTGGCAATTCCTGCCCTGGAAGCGCTGCCTGGCGATGCTCGACCAGGGCCAGGCCGACGGCGCACTGGATATTTTCCATAGCCATGAACGCGACGCGGTGCTGCTGTACCCCAGCGAGCCGCTGTCCGAGGTGGAGTTCGTGCTGTTCTACGCCAATCAGCGCCCACACCCGTTCCAGACCTTCGACGACCTGCGCGGCCTGACCATCGGCACCTCGCCAGGCTACCTCTATGGCGCCGAATTCAGCGAGTCCACCCTGTTCAAGCAGGAGCCGGCCGCCAGCCATGAGGCCAACTTCGGCAAACTGGCCCTTGGCCGGATCGACCTGGTGATCACGGACCGTCGGGTTGGCCAGCATGTACTCAAGGCCCTTGGACTTGAGGACCAGGTCACCCAGGCACCCCAGGTAGTCAGCAGCCAGCCTCAGTTCCTGGCCGTGCGCCGCGGGGCGGGCATGGATTTGCTGGTGCAACGCTTCGCCGCCGAACTCAAACGCTTCAAGCAAGAGCCTGCCTACGCGGCCTTGAGCGCCAAATATGCAGGCAGCAGCCCGCAAACCAGCGCATCAGCCCTGCCCGTACGCACCGTTGAGCAGCAGGAAAGCAGCGCAGAGTGATTGCTCTGTTATACTCCGGCCTTTCCGCCAGGCTTACGCCCGGACGCTTCGGTCTTGCAAAAGGCACCCGACCCCGCTACAGCGCAGCTTTCAAGCCCGCGCGAGCCGTCTGAGTGCCCGCCAGCCCCAGCAGGACCGGACGGGATTGCGTTCATCTAAACGCCATTCACGCCAGGCAAGACTATCCCTCTGGGCCAAGCCCTAACTAAAACAGGATTACTCATGTCCTTTGCTTCCCTCGGTCTCTCCGAGGCTTTAGTCCGCGCCATCGAGGCAGCGGGCTATACCGAGCCTACTCCGGTGCAACAGCGGGCCATTCCCGCCGTGTTGCAAGGCCGCGACCTGATGGTTGCGGCTCAGACAGGTACTGGTAAAACCGGCGGCTTCGCCCTTCCGATCCTGGAGCGGTTGTTCCCCAACGGTCACCCGGACAAATCCCAGCGTCACGGCCCGCGCCAACCGCGCGTATTGGTCCTGACCCCTACCCGCGAACTCGCCGCCCAAGTGCATGACAGCTTCAAGCTGTATGCCCGCGACTTGAAGTTCGTCAGCGCCTGCATCTTTGGCGGCGTCGGCATGAACCCACAGGTTCAGGCCATGTCCCGCGGTGTCGACGTACTGGTTGCGTGCCCGGGTCGCTTGCTCGACCTGTGCGGCCAAGGCAGCGTCGATTTGTCCCACGTGGAAATCCTCGTGCTGGACGAAGCCGACCGCATGCTCGACATGGGCTTTGTCCATGACGTGAAAAAGGTCCTCGCGCGCCTGCCGGCCAAACGCCAGAACCTGCTGTTCTCGGCCACGTTCTCCAACGACATCACCGCGTTGGCGGGCAAGTTGTTGCACAACCCCGAGCGCATTGAAGTCACGCCGCCGAACACCACCGTCGAGCGTATCGAGCAGCGCGTATTCCGCCTGCCGGCCGCTCACAAGCGTTCGCTGCTGGCCCACCTGATCACCGCCGGCGCGTGGGAACAGGTGCTGGTGTTCACCCGCACCAAACACGGCGCCAACCGCCTGGCCGAGTACCTGGACAAGCACGGCCTCACCGCCGTCGCGATCCACGGCAACAAGAGCCAGAACGCCCGCACCAAAGCCCTGGCCGACTTCAAGGCCGGTGAAGTGCGCATCCTGGTCGCCACCGACATCGCCGCTCGCGGCCTGGACATCGACCAACTGCCCCACGTGGTCAACTTCGAGCTGCCAAACGTCGATGAAGACTACGTGCACCGTATCGGCCGTACTGGCCGGGCCGGTCGTTCGGGCGAGGCCATTTCCCTGGTCGCACCGGACGAAGAAAAGCTGCTGAAAAGCATCGAGCGCATGACCAAGCAGAAAATCGCCGACGGCGACCTGATGGGCTTCGACTCCAGCGCCGTTGAGGCCGAGAAGCCTGAAGTGCGCGAACGTCCGGACGTGCGCAACCCGCGCAACAACCCACGCGGTCCGAAGGGCGATGGCCCGAACGGCGGCGGCGGTGGTGGCGGTCGTAAAGACAAGGGCAAGGACAAGGGCGGCAAGGACAAGGCTGCGACCAATGGCCGTGGCGAACGCCCGGCCCGTGAGCAAAAGCCCCGTGAAGGCACCCCGGCCCGCGAACAGCGCCAGCCGAGCCAGCCGCCACGCGCTGCTGCCGACCGTGCTCCGGACGAGTTCCTGGACGACGATGTGGACAACTTCGGTAACCGCGTTGACTACGTGCCCCAGGCCAAGCCGGCCCAGGGCCGTGGTCGTCGTCCGGGCGCTCCGGCCCAGGGCGCAGGCGCAGGTACTCCGCGTACTGGCGGGCAGCCACAAGGTCGCCAGAACGGTCCGCGCAGCAGCAACGGCGCCACCACCGGCACCCCGCCTGCCAAGCGCAGCGGCCCGCGCAACGGTGCACCGCGTGACGGCCAGGCCCGTCGCGAAGAGTCGCGCAACCGTCGCCCGGCCCGTGATGATCAACCTCGTCTGTCGGAGCCAGCGGTGCAAAACCCGCGCGGCGGCCCGGCACCGAAGATCATCCACAAAGAGTCGAAAAGCGATCGCACGCTGACACCTGAGCAGTTGGATCAACTGCCGGGCCGTCCACGTGGTGAAAAACCGGCGTTGCTGACCCGCAACCGCTGAGTTTTCAAAGCGCCATAAAAAATGCCCCGGATCGCGAGATCCGGGGCATTTTTGTGTGGCCGGCGAAAATTACTTCGCTTTCACACCTTCAAACGTCACGTACAGCTCAACGTTGTTGGACGCTGGACCCAGGTCCATCTGCTTGCCGAAGTCCTGGCGATTGAAGGAGGTAGTACCTTCAAAGCCGGCACGGTAGCCGCCCCATGGATCCTTGCCTTCACCCAGGAAGGTCGCCTTGACGACGATCGGCTTGGTCACGCCGTGAAAGGTCAGGTCGCCGGTCACGTCAGCAGTGACTTGGCCAGCAGCATTCTTGCCAGTGGTCTTGACGCTGGTGGAGACGAACTTGGCATCGGCAAACTTGCCAACGTCCAGGAAGTCTTTGCTGGCGATGTGCTTGTCACGTTCGGCGTGGTTGGTGAACACGCTGGCGGTGCGGACGTTGAACTCAATCTTGCTGTCTTCAGGCTTGGCAGCATCGAAGCTGAACTTGCCGTCCAGGTCCTTGAAGGTACCGGTGATGAAGCTGTAGCCCAAGTGGCTGATCTTGAAGTCAACGAAGGCGTGCTGGCCTTCCTTGTCGACAACGTAGTCAGCTGCCATCGCCTGACCGGCAGTCAGCAGGGCAGAACCGATGGCCAGAGCGGCGAGAGTCTTTTTCAACATGCTTTCTATTCCTTGTGAGTCGAGGTTGAACATCAGGCTTTGCGCCCCAGCATACGAACCAGGGTCACATCACGATCAATGAAATGGTGTTTCAGCGCGGCCACGCCATGCAGGCCGGCGAACACCACCAATACCCAGGCCAGGTACAAATGCACCACGCCTGCAGTGTCTGCCTGGTCCGGTAGCCCGGAAACCAGCGCAGGAATCTCAAACAAGCCAAACACCGGGATCCCGACACCGTCTGCGGTGGAAATCAGGTAACCGGCAATCATCACGGCAAACAGCCCGAGATACAGGAACGCGTGGCCAAACGCAGCCCCCAGACGCGTCATGCGGCTATAGCTGGCAAGCGGTGGCGGCGGCGGGCTGACCAGGCGCCAGACGATCCGCACGAGCATGATGGCGAACAGCGTAATGCCGATGCTCTTGTGCAGGTCCGGGGCGTCTTTGCGCCAGGCACTGTAGTAGTCGAGACCGACCATCCACAGGCCCAATGCGAACAGACCGAACACCACCAGGGCCACGCCCCAGTGCAAAACGATGCTGACCCAGCCATAGCGGGCCGGTGAATTACGTAGTTGCATGTCCCAAATCCCGTAAGAGCTGTGGCAAGACTATCGATTTACCTATCGAATTAAAGCGGAAAATTTCGCTTTGAAATATCGAGAAATACGATCAAGAGCGTATGCAGAGTAAGTTAACAAGAGATTAAGGACTATCCAGAAGAAACGTGACGGACTGTCCTGCGTTTACCACCAATTTACGCTTCAGACTCGCAATGGGTTGTGACACAGGCCTGCATTGCATAGGCTTGCGCGATTGTTTCGCCCGCGCACGTCGCGAGCCGCTTCGAGGAGAATAAACATGGGTTTGAACAACCAGTGGATGCAACGCGACCTTGCGGTGCTGTGGCATCCCTGCACCCAGATGAAAGACCACCAGCAACTGCCGCTGATCCCGATCAAGCGCGGTGAAGGCATCTGGCTGGAAGACTTCGAAGGCAAACGCTACCTCGACGCCGTCAGTTCCTGGTGGGTCAACGTGTTTGGCCACGCCAACCCGCGCATCAACCAGCGCATCAAGGACCAGGTCGACCAGCTGGAACACGTGATCCTCGCCGGTTTCAGTCACCAGCCGGTAATCGAGCTGTCCGAGCGCCTGGTGAAGATGACCCCCGAAGGCCTGACCCGCTGCTTCTACGCCGACAACGGTTCGTCGTGCATCGAAGTCGCGCTGAAGATGAGCTTTCACTATTGGCTCAACCGCGGCCTGCCGAACAAGAAGCGCTTTGTCACCCTGACCAACAGCTACCACGGCGAAACCATCGCCGCGATGTCGGTTGGCGATGTGCCGCTGTTCACCGAGACCTATAAAGCCCTGCTGCTGGACACCATCAAGGTGCCGAGCCCCGACTGCTACCTGCGCCCCGACGGCATGAGCTGGGAAGAACATTCCCGGAACATGTTCCTGGCCATGGAGCAGACCCTGGTCGAAAACCACGACACCGTGGCCGCCGTGATCGTCGAGCCGCTGATCCAGGGCGCCGGCGGCATGCGCATGTACCACCCGGTGTACCTCAAGCTGCTGCGCGAAGCCTGCGACCGTTATGGCGTGCACCTGATCCACGACGAAATCGCCGTGGGCTTTGGCCGCACCGGTACGATGTTCGCCTGTGAACAGGCCGGCATCCGCCCGGACTTCCTGTGCCTGTCCAAGGCCCTGACCGGCGGCTACCTGCCGCTCGCCGCGGTGGTCACCACCGACGATGTGTACGACGCCTTCTACGACGACTACCCGACCCTGCGCGCCTTCCTGCACTCCCACAGCTACACCGGCAACCCGCTGGCCTGTGCGGCGGCCCTGGCGACCCTGGATATCTTCGAAGAAGACAACGTCATCGAAAACAACAAGGCCCTGGCCCAGCGCATGGCCACCGCCACCGCGCACCTGGTGGACCATCCGCACGTCTCGGAAGTGCGCCAGACCGGCATGGTGCTGGCCATCGAGATGGTGCAGGGCAAGGCCACCAAGACCGCCTACCCGTGGCAGGAACGCCGTGGCCTGAAGGTGTTCGAACATGCGCTGGAGCGAGGCGCGTTGCTGCGGCCGTTGGGCAGCGTGGTGTACTTCCTGCCGCCGTATGTGATCACCCCGGAGCAGATCGACTTCCTGGCTGAAGTGGCCAGCGAAGGGATCGACATTGCCACCAACAGCAAGGTCAGCGTGGCGGTGCCCAAGGATTTCCACCCGGGGTTTCGTGATCCGGGCTGATTGAGTTGATCGTTCCCACGCTCCGCGTGGGAATGCAGCCATGGACGCTCCGCGTCCGCCCTGCACACTATTTCCAGAGAACAGAAATGAGACTGTCCCGCTTTTTTGTCGACGCCCCCCTGAGCCTTGGCGACCACGAGTTGCCGGAAGCCCAGGCGCACTACATCAGCCGCGTATTGCGCATGAGCGAAGGCGACCCCGTGCAGTTGTTCGACGGTTCCGGCCAGGAGTTTCGCGCCAGCTTGCTGGAAGTCGGCAAAAAACGCGTGGTGGTGCAAGTCACCGAAACCTTCGCCGGGCAGGTCGAGTCGCCGCTGCAGATTCACCTCGGCCAGGGCCTGTCCCGTGGCGAGCGAATGGACTGGGCGATCCAGAAAGCCACCGAGCTTGGGGTGAATGAAATCACCCCGATCTTCAGCGACCGCTGCGAAGTGCGCCTCAAGGACGAACGCGCCGACAAACGCCTGCAGCACTGGCGCCAGGTGGCGATCAGCGCGTGCGAGCAGTGCGGTCGCTCGCGAGTGCCGGTGATTCACCCACCGCTGTTGCTGGCGGATTGGTTGAAACAGGCCGAAGCGGATTTGAAGCTGGTGCTGCACCCGGTGGCCGAGCCCCTGGTGAGCCACGCCAAGCCTGGGAGCCTGGCCTTCCTGATCGGGCCGGAGGGTGGATTGACTGATGGCGAAGTCGAGACGGCACAAGGTGCGGGGTTTCATGCCGCACGGTTGGGCCCACGGGTGCTGCGTACCGAAACTGCGCCAGTCGTGGCGCTGGCGGTGGCTCAACAACTCTGGGGCGACTTCTAAACCCGCTTTGCAAATCCCATCAAATGTGGGAGCTGGCTTGCCTGCGATAGCGGTGGGTCAGCTACACATCTGTTGCTGATACACCGCTATCGCAGGCAAGCCAGCTCTCACATTTGGATCGGGTTTGCACTCCGTTACTCCACCGGGTCACTCACAGGCGTCGCAATAATCGCCTTCAGCTCACTGGTCATCGGGAATTCCAGGTTCAGGCCCTTGGGCGGAATCGGCTGCTCAAACCAGCGCTGGTAAATCCCGTTGATCTCCCCCGAGCTGTACAGCCCGGCCAGGGTCTCGTTGACCACCGCGAGAAACTGCGGGTCGTCCTTGCGCACCATGCAGCTGTAGATTTCCCGCGACTGTTCTTCCCCGACCACCACCCACTTGTGCGGGTCCCTGGCCTTGGCGCGCTCCCCGTAGAGCAACGCGTCATCCATGTAGAACGCCGCCGCCCGGCCGGATTGCAGCATCTGGAAGGCTTCGCCGTGGTCCTTGGCGCTGATCACCGACATGTTCAGTTTGTGATCGACGTTGTAGCTCTTGAGGAACCGCTCGTTGGTGGTACCGGCGGTGGTTACCACGTTCTTGCCTTGCAGGTCGGCGAAGCTTTTGATGCCGCTGTCGTTGGCGGTCAGCAACTGGCCCTTCACGTAGATAAACCCGTAGGAAAACGCTACCTGCTTCTGCCGCTCGGCGGTCACGCCGGTGGAACCGCATTCCAGGTCCACGGTGCCGTTTTGCACCAGGGCTATGCGGGTCTGGGAAGTCACCAGGTTGTACTTCACGTTGAGCTTCGGCACACCGGTTTTCTGCTGGATACGCTCGACGATCTTGTTCGCCAGCTCCACCGAATAGCCCATGGGCTTGCCGCTGTGATCCCCCACATAGGAAAACGGCACCGAGGCATCGCGGTAGCCGAGGGTGATGCTCCTGGCGTTGGCGATCTTGCTCAGCGTGCCGTCCAAGGGGGCCTCGGTGGCATGGGCCTGAGCCCCCAACAACAGTCCCAGGGTGCAGCCGATCAACGTGATTTTTTGCATTGTTATTCTCCGTTGGTGGTTAAAGGTTCAGGTACGGCGCACTGCAATGACACTGATCTCGACCAGCACGTCCGGTCGCGCCAACTGCGCCTGCAACGTGGTACGCGTCGGTGCCTGCCCCGGCGATAGCCAGGCGGACCAGACTTCATTCATCGGCGCAAAACCCTCCTGGATATTGTTCAGGTAGATGGTCGCATTCAGCAGATGATCCTTGTCGCTGCCGGCCTCGGCCAGCAGCGCATCAATCCTGGCCAGCACCTGTTCGGTCTGGGTCTTCACATCACGGCCTTCGCCCGGCACCTGGCCGGACAGGAACACCAAATTCTGAAAAACCACGGCGCCAGACAAGCGGCTGTTGCTGTTGATTCGGGTGATGGTCATCGAAATATCCTCAAGCGGCACGGGGCGCGAAGCCCTGCATATCAATGGAAGTGGTGTGCCGGCCAATCAACTCGGCCAGTACCTGGCCGCTGCCGCAAGCCAGGGTAAACCCGAGGGCGCCGTGGCCGAGGTTAAGCCACAGGTTGCTGTAGGCGCTGGCACCAATCAACGGCACGCCGGTCGGCGTGGCCGGGCGCATACCGGCCCATTCGACCGCGTGCTGGTAGTCACCGGCCAGCGGGAACGTCTCAAGTGCCTGGCGCTTAATCAGCGCCAGGCGCTTGGGTTCCAGGCGGGTGTCGAAGCCGACAATATCCACCATCGCCGCCACCCGCAGTTGCTCACCGATGCGCGCGTAGACGATCTTGCGGTCGTAATCGGTGATGCTGATGTTCGGCGCCTGATGCTGCGCGCCAATCGGCACGCTCAGGCTGTAACCCTTGAGGGGATACAGCGGCAGTGACATACCCGGCAAGGCCAGCTCGGGGCTACGGTGCCCGGCGGCCAGCACCAGGTGCTGCACCGGCAAGACTTCACTGCCCATTTCGATAGCCTGCACGGCGCCTGCGCTGTGACGAATCGCCGTCACCTTGCGCCCCAACAGGAACGTGCAACGCCCCGACGCTTCAAGGCGCGCCGCCAGTTGCTGGCAGAACCCATGGCAGTCGCCGACCTCTTCATTGGGCGTATAGATGCCGCCGGCAAAACTGGCGCTGTCCAGGGTCGGTTCCAGCCGTGCGCAGTCCGCCGCCGAGAGCACTTGCTGTTGCAGCGGGTCGGTCACTTTATTCAAGGCGCGTTCATAGCTGTCGAGGCTGCGAAAGGTCACCAGCTTGCCGTTGCGCCGCCAGTGGAAACCGCCCAGTTGGTCTTCTTCACGCCAGCGTTGCAGGGTGCCCTGGCTCAAGGACGCCAGGCGCAGCAGGTGGGCCGCATTGCGCTGGTTCACCGAGCCACGGCAGGCGCCCAGGAACGAGGCCATCCAGCGCCACTGCGCCGGGTCCATGCGCGGGCGCAGCTTCAGCGGCGAGTCACCGCGCAGCATCCAGCCGATGGCTTGCAGGGGTACGCCCTTGTCGGCCAGCGGTGCGACATAGCGGTAGGACAACTGCCCGCCGTTGGCGAAGCTGGTCTCGCTGCCCAGGGTTTCCCGAGCTTCGACCACCGTCACCTGCATGCCGGCACGCACCAGCGCGTAGGCACTCGCCAGGCCGATAACCCCGCCACCGATGATGCAAACCTGCTGAGCCATGTGCGTCCCTTAACCGTGCGATGTCAGGCTTGAAGGTTAGAGGCAGGTGACAGCGGCGGGACAATGAATAAAGATGGGTCACCCATAAACAAAGGTTATGGACTGCCCATGCGCTTGCGTCATATCGAAATCTTCCAGGCCATCCGCCAGACCGGTTCCATCAGCGCCGCCGCCCAGTTGCTGCATGTCTCGCAGCCGGCGGTGAGCAAGGTGCTGCAGCACGCCGAGTTGCAGTTGGGGTTCCCGCTGTTCCTGCGTATACGCGGCAAGCTGCAGCCAACCCCGGAAGCGCTGGCGCTGGAGCGCGAAGTCGACAAGGTCACCGAAAGCCTGCAAGGCGTGCGGCGCCTGGCGCAGAACCTGCGCCGCGAGCCGGGCCAGAGCCTGCGTATCGGCGCAACACCCGCGCTGGCCCTGTCGTTGCTGCCGCCGGCCATCCGCGAATGGACCCAACGCTACCCGGACATCGCCTGCGAGCTGTCCAGCGCCCACAGCCGCGAGCTGGTGCAAAACCTGTTGATGCGTGAGGTCGACGTGGCGCTGACCCTGCAACCGCCCGATCACCCAGGGCTGAACGCCCAGCCGTTGGCCCACGGCGTGCTGGTGGCACTGGCGCCGCAGGGTTACTGGAAGGAAAACGAGCTGGGCAAACCGTTGCCGCTGATGGCCCTGGCGGGCGCGCCGTTGATTGGCCTGTCCAGCGCCGACCCGTTGTCGGCGAAGCTGGACAGCTACCTGGAAGCGGTCGATCCACCGCCACGGGTCAGCATCGCAGTGCAGACCTATTCCCTGGCCAGGGCCATGGTCGAATCCGGCGCCGGGCTGGCGGTGATTGATCCGTTCACCGCCCTCGGCGCATCACCGGCCACCACCTGCATTCGCCCGCTGGCACCGCCGCTGCCAATCACCTTGTACGCCCTGACCCGCGCCGACGAACCGCCGCCGCATATGCTGGCGAGCCTGTTGGAGATCTTCGGCAGCCGGGCCCAGGAGCAATTGGACCGGCTATAACACGTACCCCATGATCGCTACGAAATGCAGCAGGCTGCCGCCGATCACGAACAAATGCCAGATCCCGTGGGAGTGCCGCAAGCGGTCCTCCAGGGCAAAGAAAATAATGCCCACGGTGTACAGCACCCCGCCCGACGCCAGCCAGGCAAACCCGGTAGGCCCCAGCGCAGCAATCAGCGGCTTGACCGCCACCAGCACGATCCAGCCCATTACCGCATAGATCACGATCGACAGGATCCGCGCCTCGGAACGTGGCTTGATCTCCTGCAGGATGCCGATCACCGCCAGCCCCCACACAATCCCGAACAGCGTCCAGCCCCACGGCCCGCGCAGCGTCACCAGGCAAAACGGCGTGTAGCTGCCGGCAATCAGCAGGTAGATCGAAAAGTGATCGACCTTCTGCATGATCGCTTTCTTGCGCCCGCGCACGCTGTGGTAAACGGTGGACGCGCTGTACAACACCAGCAATGTGAAACCGTAGATCGCTACGCTGACAATCTTCCAGGGGCTGCCGTCCATACCGGCCACCACCAACATCCATACCGCACCCACAAAAGCCGCAACCGCCCCGAGCAAGTGGCTCCAGGCGTTGAATCGTTCCCCGTGATACATGTGTCACTCACCTCGAATAACGGTTATCACCTCGACCATTCTGACGTCACCCACCCAATATCAGGTAACAACCTTTCTTCATTTGCCCAAATACACATGCCGATGGATGATTCGCTTCATCCTGTGGGAGCTGGCTTGCCTGCGATAGCGGTTTATCAGCAGCAGATGCATGTCTGACCCACCGCTATCGCAGGCAAGCCAGCTCCTACATAAAAGCCCCTCATCGGTAACGCCCATGCCCGACCTCGAACCTGCCCAGCCCCACCCGAGTCTGTGGCAATTGTTTTACAACTTCGCCATGGTCGGCCTGTTCGGCTTTGGCGGCGTGATGCCCTGGGCGCGGCAGATGATGGTCGACCGCAGGCAGTGGGTCAGCGAACAAGGCTTCAACGAGTTGCTGACCACCGGCCAATTTTTCCCCGGGCCGAATATCGCCAACGTCGGCATCATCTACGGTCGGCGCCTGCACGGTTTGCCGGGTGCGGTTGTGACCGTGGTCGGCTTGTATCTGTTCCCCTCGCTGATCACCGTGCTGGCCGGCTTCGCCTATGCCAAATGGTGGAGCCATGACGTGGTGCAGCAGATCTTCGGCGCGGTGATGCCGATCGCCACCGGGCTGATGCTCGGCACCACTCTGCGCCTGCTCAAGGCCATGCCGCGAACCCTGGCGAATTACAGCGCGTTCGTCCTGACCTTCGTGTTGATGGCGGTGCTGGTGCTGCCGTTGTGGATGGTCCTGCTGATCTGCATTCCCAGCTCGTTGGCCTTGAGTTTCATGGGCAAGCAGAAGGTGGCTGGCTGATGCAGAGCGTGCTGTTTCACCTGATGATCCAATGCGCGCTGTGGTCGCTGATGGCGATTGGCGGTAACACCGTGGCCCTGAGCGATATCCACCGCTACACCGTCACCGACATGAACTGGATCACCGACGCCCAGTTCGTCGCCTTCTTCGCCTTGTCCCAGGCCTTGCCGGGGCCCAATGGCATGTTCCTGGTATTTATCGGCCAGCAAGCCGCCGGGTTGCCCGGCGCCCTGGTGGCCCTGACCGCCAAGCTGGTGCCCTGCTCGGTACTCACCTACCTCGGCGCCGGCTGGCTGGAAAAACACACCAAAACCCCGTGGGTGCAGCGGGTCAAAGGCAGCCTGCTGCCGATCTCCATCGGGCTGATCCTGGCCGCCAGCTACATCCTGATGAACAGCCTGGAAAACAACGCCACCAGCCTGGTACTGACCCTGGCCAGCGCTGCCGTGGTGTATTACACAAGACTCAACGCGATCTGGCTGATCATCCTCGGCGTAGTGTTGGGCCTGTGCAGTGCATGGCTGGGAGTGAACTGGTTTTAGGGGCACAATCGACGGCATTCGAACAAGAGTCACGCCCATGCTGATCGACGAAGAGTTCACCCTCAAGAAGCTGGAAATCTTCCTGGCGTTCATGCGCACCGGCAACCTGGCGCGGGCGGCGGCTGAATTGCAGACCAGCAACGTCAGCGTGCACCGGGCGATCCACTCCCTGGAAAACGCCCTGCGCTGCCCGCTGTTCAAGCACGAAGGGCGCAACCTCACGCCGCTGGAAAGCGCCTATGTGCTGGAAGAGCGCGCGCAGAAGCTGGTGCAGGATGTGGTGGACAGTGTGCGGCTGACCCGCGAGGCCGCCGGCTTTTCCGCCGAGCGTTTCAAGCTGGGCTCGTTGTATTCGCTGACGGTGAAGACCGTGCCGCAGTTGATCATGGGGCTGAAGATTCGTCGCAGCGAGCTGAATATCGACCTGATCCTCGGCTCGAATTTCGACCTGCTGTACAAGCTGAAGAACATGGAAGTCGACGCGATCCTGATCTCCCTCGACGAGCACGCCAACGATCCCGACTGCGAGCAGATCGCCCTGTTCTCCGACGATATCTTCCTCGCCACCCCGGCCGATTCACCCTTGGACCGCGAGCAGCAAATCGACCTGGCGGATGTGCGCGACGCCACCTTCATTACCCTCACCCAAGGCTTCGCCACCCACCAGGACGGCAACCGCGTATTCAAGCAGGCGGGGTTCGAGCCGAAGGTGGCGATGCAGGTCAACGACATCTTCACCCTGCTGAGCATGGTCAGTTCGGGCGTGGGTTATGCGCTGCTGCCGGGACGGATTGCGGCGGTGTACGAGAACCGGGTGAAGCTGATTCCCCTGCAACCGCGCTACCGTTTGCAGCAGCACATTGGCGTGGTGTTTCTGAAAGCCAAGGAGCGCGACCCGAACCTGCTCGCGCTGTTGGCGGAGTGCCGGATGTATGCGAACCGCCAAACCTGACAATGATCCCCTGTGGCGAGGGAGCTTGCTCCCGCTCGGCTGCGCAGCAGTCGTAAAATCAGCGCCCGCGTTGTTTCAGGAAGAATGCATTGGGACCGCTTCGCGCTCCAGCGGGAGCAAGCTCCCTCGCCACAAAAGCGGTCGACACATCTCAGGTTAGCCAACAATCCCGCGCACGATGAAGTAGAGCACCGACGGCCCCAGCAAGCACCCAAGCCCGGTGTGAAAGGTGGCGGTCAACGCGCCATACGGCACCAACCGCCGGTCCGTCGCCGCCAGGCCTGCCGTCACGCCGCTCACCGTACCGGCCAGGCCGCCAAACACCATCGCCGAGCGCGGGTTATCCAGGCCCATCCAGCGTGCCGCCATGGGCGTGCCCACCATCACCAGGATCGCCTTGATCAACCCAGTCGCAATGGACAGCGCCACCACATCCGAGCTTGCACCCAACGCCGCCCCGGTCACCGGCCCGACGATGTACGTCACCGCGCCCGCGCCGATGGTGGTCATGCTGATCGCATCGCGATAACCAAACGCCCAGGCGATACTCGCGCCCACAATAAACGGCAGCACCGTGCCCAGCAGCAAGGCAATCGCACCAATCAAGCCGGCCTTGCGCGCCTCGGTGGCCTGTACTTCAAACGCCGTGGCCACGATGGCAAAGTCCCGCAGCATGGCGCCGCCCATCAAGCCGATCCCGGAAAACAGCGCCACATCCGCCAGGCCTTTCTGCCCGCCGGTCAAGGTGCCGCCCACCCAGGCCAGCACCAGCCCGATCACAATCGCGATGGCTGAGCCGTGGATGCGTCCGAAGGTCAGGCGCTTGGACAGCACCACCGAAATCCACATCACCACGCCGACAAATGCAAAGGCGGTGACCAAGCCGTTATTTGCCAGGCCTTTCTCGATGAGTTCCCACATATCAGCGACCTCCCGCGACAGGTGCAGCCGCAATCAGCGGCTCTTCATCGGGCAACGGTTCGCCCTTGTGCGTGCGGCTGATCAAGGCAATCGTGCAACCGCACACCACCACCGAACCAATCGCCGCCAGCACCGCCACCGGGCCGCCGTGCAGCGCGGTGACCACGTTCTGTTGCGCCGCCATCGCCACCACTACCGGGATGTACATGGCCCCCCAGAAGCCGACACCCATCTCGCATTCCTTGGTCATGCCGCCGTGTTTGTGCATCCACAACCGTGCGCAGATCAGCAGGATCATCGCGATCCCCACCCCGCCCACGTTGGATTTGACTCCCAGCAACACGCCGAGCATGTCGCCCAGAATCACGCCGGCCAACATGCAGATCGCCAGCAACGCCACACCGTAAATAATCATGATGGTTGTCCTCAAAGTGCTTCATCGAAATTGTTGTTTTTGTGCTTCGAAAGCCTTGGGCGGCAATGCCGATCCGATAAAGATGAATACCGTACCTGTGGCGAGGGAGCGTGCTCCCGTTGGGCTGCGTAGCGGCCCTGAAATCCTCGGAGCGCTGCGCACTCCAACGGGAGCACGCTCCCTCGCCACAGGTCATTGGTGACCCGCTCTATCTCTTGACCGACCAGCATCAGCCTTGGTGGAGCTCTATCGGTGATGGTTTCCCTCCTCTCGCAGCAAGGCCTGCAAGGTGTCCAGGCGGGCGCCTTCGAAGGCGATGACGGTGCCTTGCTCGAACACCCGGCGCGCGAGGCCCGTAAGCACGGCACCGGGAGGCAGTTCGATATGCAGGCGCACACCGCGCTCGAAGGCGCTTTGCACGGTGCCGCGCCAGTCGACGATGCGGCACATGTTGAAGGCGAGGTCGTCGCGCAGGTGTTCGGTGTTGTGGATCGGCCGGGCGCGGGTGCTGCTCAGGTAGGTGATGCTCGGCGGTTTCAGTGTCACTTGGGCGAATGCTTCGGCCAGGGCCTCGGCGGGTTTTTCCAGCAGTACGCAATGAGACGGCACGCTGACGGCCAGGCGTTTGGCGACGCCGTTGCCGCGCACCAGATTGGCGACCGCCTTCATGGCCTCATCGCTGCCGGCGATGACCGTCTGGTTGTCGGCATTGATATTGGCCAGGTAAACCGGGGCTTGCGGGCTGTGGACCTGAGCAAGCAAGGCTTCGACGGTGGACAGGTCCGGGCCGATAAAGGCGGTCATGCCGTAGCCGTGGGGATACGCGTGTTGCATCAATTCGCCGCGCAGGCTGACGAGTTTCAACGCGTCGGCAAAGTCCAGCGAGCCGGCGATCACGGCGGCCGGATAGGCACCAATGGACAGGCCGGCGACGTAATCGGGGGTGTGTTCCAGCAAACGCGCACTGGCCACACCGGCAATCAACAGGCAGAGCTGCACGGCACGGGTCGAGGCCAGCGCTTCGGCAGAATCCAGGGTAAGCACATCCTCATTGAGGGCAGCACTGGCTTCGTCCAGCACCGCACGCGGCAGTTGCTGGAGCATGCCGGGACGCTGGGCGCCCTGCCCCGGGAATGCCAGGAGGCTGCTCATGCCAAGGCCTGCCACGGGTCGAGCACCAACTGCGCGCCACCGGCATTTTTCAGCAGCACGCGACGCGAACCACCGGCCCATTCACGCAACGCGACCGCGCCAAAAGGCGTTTGCAGTTGCAGGTCCACGGCGCACACCGCCGTATCCAGTATCGCCAGCAGGTCCTCTGCATCGCTGCGTTCAAGGCGCTCGGGCGTGCGCAGAATCAAATCCAGATCGCTCTTGGCATGCAACGCTTCGACGCCGCTGGCCAACTCGAAACCCGCACTGCCGGTGACGCCCCAACTCTCTCCCGCCAGCACCGGTCGCAACTGAGCGAGGGCCTGCAACGCCGGCAAATCCCTTGGCGAGATCACACCGCGCAGGTCTTCCGGCACCACGCGCCGCTGCACCGCCGCCATCGGCATCACGGCGGCGAAGCGCTGCTCGCGCAAGCGCCCGCGTACCCCCACCGCTACCTGGCCCGGCGACGCGTTCGCCCGGCGCACCACCACCGGATGCCCAGCGGCCAATGCTTCCAGCACCCAGGCCGGCGCATCAGCGGGCGCATGCGCCGGGGTCATGCCCCAGAGCAAGTCGTGAGCGTTCACCATTGCTCCCGCAGCAGTTGGCGCACGTGGCTGGAGGCCGCGCGGTTAGTGGCGCCCAGGCGACCGCTCAGGTCACGACCGCCGGCCTGCACATCCTTGATCGCCTGCACCAGGCACTCGCTGACACGCGCCACATCTTCGGTGGTGGGCTGCTCGATCTGGCTGACCGACAAGGTCTCCCAGAGCAAGCCAAGGCTGGCATAACTGTCGATGTCATAGGCCATCGGCGGCACGCTGGCGGCCAGGGTTTCCAGCTCTTCAACACTGCGCAGGGTTACCCGCGCCGCCGAAGCCTTGCCCATGGCATGCACCATCACGCCGGGGTCGCGCAGGGCAATCAGGCGGTTGGCCTGGTAACCATGGGCGAGGAAGGCGCCGGACATCGCCTTGCCCACCAGCAGCGCGATCACCGGGTGACCGGCCAGGCGGGCACGGGCGTAGCTGTCGGCAGCGGCGGCCAATGCCTGGTGAATGCCCAAGGCCTCTTCGCGACGACCGTAGGCCTGGCTCGGCACATCCACGATGGCAATCAGCGGACGCTTGTCGCCGGTATCGATCGCTTCATCAACCGCCTTGGCCAAGCCCCAGCCTTCCAGCAAACCAACTTCACCGTTGCGAGCGCGAGGGAAGCGGTTTTGTGGGTCGGTGACCACCGCGATAAAGCGCACTGACTGATCACCGAGCACACCGTCGGCAACTTTCAGCGAGTTCGGCAAACCGCTCACTGGCGCTGCGTCGCCGCTCAATGCGTTGAACCACTGCAAACCTCTCATGAGCGTTCTCCCTGATACAGATCGCGAACCGTCGCCGGGTCGATTTGCGGTTCGGCGTTCAGTGCGGCCAGGCGTTCCAGATAGTGATCAACCTGACGGCTGCGCTGTTTTTCCGGCAAGCCTTGTTGCAGCAGCTCAGTGATTTGCTGCTGAATCTGCGCCACGTCGTCGGCCACATACCGGTCGGCCAAGCCGCTGTTAAAGCGTTGCTCACCGCCGGTCAGGCTCCAGATGAAGGGCCGGTCGCGGGAGTCGTATTCCTCAAGCCCGGCTTCCTGTTCGATCACCTGCGGGCCGTTCAGGCCAAGGCGCGCCTCGCGGGTCACCAGCAGATAACTGCACAGGCCCGCCGCGATGGACATGCCACCAAAGCAACCGACGCTGCCGGCCACCACGCCGATTACCGGCTGGTACTGGCGCAGGTCGACAATCGCCGCGTGGATATCGGCAATCGCGGCCAGGCCCAGGTTGGCTTCCTGCAAGCGCACGCCGCCGGTTTCCAGCAGCAGGATGGCGCGGGTCGGGATGCCGTTGCGGTTGTCTTCAGCAGCCAACTCCAGTGCACCGGCCATCTTTGCGCCGCCGACTTCACCGAGACTGCCGCCCTGGAAATTGCCTTCGATGGCCGCGATGACCACCGGCAAGCCGGCGATGCTGCCCTTGGCGATCACCACGCCGTCATCTGCCTGCGGCACCACGCCCTGGCGGCTCAGCCACGGCGACATGACGCGCTGGAACGGATCGATCAATTCGCGATAGCTGCCCGCATCGAGCAAGGCCTTGGCCCGCTGCCGGGCGCCGAGTTCGACGAAGCTGTGTTTGTTCAGCAAGTCAGTCATGACCGATCTCCTCGAAGCCTTGCTCCAGGCGCAAGCGCACCACGCCGGGTGTGGCGCCGAAGTCGTGGATATCGATGTTCAATGCGGGGGGTGTCTGTTCCTGGAAGATCCGTTCGAACAGATGCTGCCAACGCAGCTGCGCACCGTTCACCGAGGTCTGCACCTGGATCGTCAGGGTGCCGGCGGTGCCCGGTTCCAGCAGCACTTCGAGGTCGCCGGAGCCGACGCAGCCTACCAGCGCGCGGCCCTTGGCGGGCTGCCCGGCGGGGAATTCAAAGGATAAGGTTTCCATCACAGCGCTCCGTCGAGGCGGTCGATAAACAGGCAGGCGGCCAACAGGTCGGCGGCGCCACCGGGGGAGGCATTCAGCGCCAGCAGTTGCTGGTCCAGCTCATGAAGTTGGCGGCGGCCGGCGAGGCTTGCGCTGCCGCCGGCGTCCAGTACCGCTTGGGCGCCCTGCTGCATGGCCTGCAAGCCTTCAGGGCCGGCGCGGTAGAGCACGCAGGTGTCGGCCAGGTCGGTCATGATCGCCAGCAAGGCGTCGAGGCGCGCGTTCTGTTCGCCGTATTGCTGCAGGCGGCTTTTCTTCAGTTGGGGCAGGCCGCGTTGCAGCACCGACGGGAAGCCCAGTTGCGCTTCTTCGCGAGCACCGCGTGCGCCGTAGCGTTGTGCGACCTGGGCGCCGTGGCTCAGCGGTTGCGGTGCGTAACGGTCGTTGAGCAAGGCCAGGCGGGCGGCGCGCAACGTCACCGCGCTGGCAGTGCAGGATTCCGGTTGCAGTGCGGCGGCGGCGACTAACAGGCCGAGCGCCCAGATCGCGCCACGATGGGTATTAACGCCGCTGGTGGTGACGAGCATCGCCTGCTCACCTTCGCGACCGATGCGCCCGAGGGCTTCACGCAGGGGCAAACCGACTTCGCCAAATTCGACCGCGGCCTCGGCCATTTCCTTGAACGCCGGCCACAGCGACAGCGCCGAGGCGTGCATCAAGCCGAGGTGCAAATCGGTATGGGCGCCGTTGCCGCGACGGTCTACCAGGGCGGGTTTCGGCGACAGGTCCGCCTCATCGATCAAGGCGTCGACGGCCATGTCGGCCAGGCGTTCGGCCAGCGTCAGGTCGTGCAGTTTGAGTGCGTGCATTTACCAGCTCCTGAACTTGGCGGGCGGGTTGTACAAGCCACCGGACCACTCCACCAGATCGGCCACGCTCTTGGCGGCCAGCAACTCGCGGGTAGCGTCGGTGCGGCGGATGCCGAGGTCTTCGGGCAGCGCGATCAGGCCTTCGCGACGCATGCGTGCGGTGTCCTTGGGGTTGTGGCGCATGCCGATGGCGGTCACCCCGGCGACGGCAGCGATCATCGCCTGGCGCTCTTCCAGGGAACGGGCCTTGTACAGGTAGGCGATGCCTTCTTCGGTGAGCAGGTGCGTGACGTCATCGCCGTAGATCATGATCGGCGCCAGGGGCATGCCGCTTTTGCGGGCGACTTCCACCGCGTCGAGGGTTTCGACAAAGGTGGGTTTGCCGCCTTCCTGGAAGGTCTCGACCATCTGCACCACGAGCTTTTTGCCGCGTTCGAGCAAGGCCTCGGGAGCGTCGTCGTGGCGCATGTCGAGCCAGGCGGGTGTGCCATGGCGGCGACCGCGCGGGTCGTGGCCCATGTTCGGCGCACCACCAAAACCGGCGAGGCGGCCACGGGTAACGGTGGAGGAATGCCCGTCGCCATCGACCTGCAAGGTGGCGCCGATAAACAGGTCCACCGCGTACTGGCCGGCCAGCTGGCAGAACATTCGGTTGGAGCGCAGCGAGCCGTCGCGACCCGTGAAGAACACATCCGGCCGGGCGGCGATGTAGTTCTCCATGCCCAGTTCGGTGCCGAAGCAATGCACGCTTTCGACCCAGCCGCTTTCGATGGCCGGGATCAGGGTTGGGTGCGGGTTGAGGGTCCAGTTGCGACAGATCTTGCCCTTCAGGCCCAGGGATTCACCGTAGGTCGGCAGGATCAATTCGATGGCGGCGGTGTTGAAACCGATGCCGTGGTTCAGCGATTGAACGTTGTGTTTTTCATAGATGCCGCGGATCGCCATCATCGCCATCAACACATGCACGGGCTTGATGTGGCGTGGGTCGCGGGTGAACAGCGGTTCGATGTAGAAGGGCTTGTCAGCGACCACCACGAAATCGACCCAGCTCGCGGGGATGTCGACGCGCGGCAGGTCGGTGACGTCATCCACCAGTTGGTTGACCTGGACGATGACGATGCCATCGCTGAAGGCGGCCGGCTCGATCAGCGCGGGTGTGTCTTCGGTGCTCGGGCCGGTGTAGATATTGCCGGCGCGGTCGGCCATGAAGCCGGCCGACAGGACCACGTTGGGGATCAGGTCCACCACCAGCCGCGCGTAGAGTTCGATGTAGGTATGAATCGCGCCAATTTCCAGCAGGCCGTCTTCCAGCAACTGGCTGATGCGCAGGGACTGGGTGCCGGCGAAGGAGAAATCCAGCTTGCGGGCGATGCCCTTTTCAAACAGGTCCAGGTGCTCGGAACGGCCGACGCTGGGCATGATCATGTGCAGGTCGTGGAGCTTGGCGGGGTCGGCCTTGGCCAGGGAGCGCGAGAGGAAATCGGCCTGCTTCTGGTTGTTGCCTTCCAGCACCACGCGGTCGCCGGGGAGGATCAGGGCTTCCAGGGCTTCGACAATGCGCTCGCTGGGGAGCACGGCGCCATCGGCGAAGGATCGCACCAATGCGAGGCGGCGCTGCTTCTCATCGCGCCGCCGCGTCCAGCGCGAGTCGGGGGAAGTTGTTGTTGTCATGGTCGCTCCACGGGATTTGCTGTCGTGGGCTGTACCTTAGGAGGGTATTGGGGGGGCATCAATCAAGCTGCGCGGTGAACCGTTACGATTGGAGTAATGGTTTTCCAATGAACGCGGGGTTGGAACCGATAGAGATCAAATGTGGGAGCTGGCTTGCCTGCGATGGCATCGCTGCGGTGAGCCTGACTCACCGAGTCGCCCGCATCGCAGGCAAGCCAGCTCCCACATTTTGATCGGCTGTGTTCTTAAGAATGTACACATGAGTCCCAAAATTGGACTGATCCCACTTCTTCACATCGCCGCTGGGCTCACCTGCTCCAACGCCTGATCAACCAGTAACTGCCCCAGCTCACTCATCTGCTGAATGGCCAGCACCACACCGCGCTGGGAACCTTCCAATTCAAAGGCCAGGTTGGAGGTCAGCGCGTTGAGTGAGGCAAAGGTTTCAGAAGCGTTGGCCAGCAGGGCTTCGGTGGATTGAGAGGGCGTGACGGTAAAGAGTGACGATGAAGCGGAAGTCGGAAAGTAATGATCCATGGCACGCTCGGCGGCGGCCTGGAGTTTGCGGTGTTCGATTTCGGTGTTGTGGGGCGGATTGGGGGTAGGTTTGAACATGATGTGCAGCTCCGATATGTATTAGGGAAGCTGACACCGTCCGCTTGCACGCGAATAAGGTGGCAGCTGTGCGCAGGTGTGCAAGACCGGGCATATCGGACCCCGGCAGACCCCAAGGGATCTCCCACGCACAGCCGCCATAAGAAATACAGCAGGCATAAAAAACGCCCGTTGAATGGCTATGGGCGTTGGTGCGCCGACATGTAACCGGACTTGCACGTCCGTGTCACCGTTTTTTGCGATGACGCACGAAGACTAGGCGCGATCGCAGCGCACAACAAGTTCATGCACAGCGCGAGAGGTTGCAGGAAAAATCCGACTGTAAAAAGCACACGCCGATGCGATCGTTCCCACGCTCTGCGTGGGAATGCATCCCGTGACGCTCCGCGTCACCACAGCGCGAGACTTGAGCCTTGCATCGCCAGTTGGACGCAGAGCGTCCGAGGCTGCATTCCCACGCGGAGCATGGGAACGATCATCATCAGTCCCTTTTTGGGACTGCTCCCACTTCGTCACATCGCCGTTGGGCTCACCTGCTCCAACGCTTGATCAACCAGTAACTGCCCCAGCTCACTCATCTGCTGAATGGCCAGCACCACGCCGCGCTGGGAACCTTCCAATTCAAAGGCCAGGTTGGAAGTCAGGGCGTTGAGTGAGGCAAAGGTTTCAGAAGCGTTGGCCAGCAGGGCTTCGGTGGATTGAGAGGGCGTGACGGTAAAGAGTGACGATGAAGCGGAAGTCGGAAAGTAATGATCCATGGCACGCTCGGCGGCGGCCTGGAGTTTACGGCGTTCGATTTCGGCGTTGTGGGGCGGATTGGGGGTAGGTTTGAACATGATGAAACTCCTAAACAGATGAGTAAGGAGCGCCACCGTTCGCTTGCACGCGAATGAGGGTGGCGACCGTGCGCAGGTGTGCAAGACCGGGCCTGTTTAGGACACCCAGCAGGTCCGAAGACCTCCTGCGCGCAGCCGCCATAAAGCAGCGAGCACAAAAAACGCCCGTTGGATGGCTGGGCGTTTGTACGCCTAAACAGTTTCGTCGGACTTGCACGTCCGTGTCACCGTTTTTTGCGACGACGCACGAAGACTAGGCGCGATCGCAGGGCACAACAAGTTCATGCATAGCGCGAGAGGTTGCAGGAAAAATCCGAAGGCAAATACGCACCGATTGTTCCTACGAACTTTTCGGGTTGTTGCTCGGAATCGTCCCATCTAGCCTTCATTTCCAAATCGTATAGCCGCTGAAAGCGGCCGAATGCAAAGCGCCAATGACCAAGCGCAGTTGTCGTGAGCGGGCTTACCCCGCTCACGACAAGGATCACAGGAACTCATCCACACCGATTGCCTATAACCATACTATATATCCACTATTGATCGCATTTGGACATACATAATATATAATTATGTATGCTCATAGCCTATCAATAAATATTTAAACGTATGCTTAAGGGCATACAATAGGCAGGATACGAATACTTCCAAGCTAAAAAAGGTGGCATCCCATGGCCTCATCCGATCTCTCCAAATTGCGCCTTGCCCAAGTGGAGCGGGCACTCGAACCCTTTGAAGCACTACGAGGCAAGCCCACGCCGCCGGGCGGCTGGCTACGCTCCATAAGGGAAGCACTGGGCCGATCGTTACGGGCTCAAGCAGCCTTGGTTGGCGTAGCCTTCGCAACCTTGCAACAGTCGGAACGGGCCGAAGCCGAAGATCGGATCACACTCGCGCAATTACGCAAGTTGGCGGCGGGTTTGGACTGCGAACTCGTTTACGCCCTGGTGCCGCGAAAACCACTGCACCAGACGGTTGAAGCCCGCGCCGAGTGGCTGGCCAGGCAAGAGATTATGGGTGTCACCCACACAATGAGCCTTGAAGATCAGCGGCCTTCAGATACGTTCATCGAAAGCCAGGTAGACGATCGACGCAAAGAACTGCTCTCCGGATCGTGGGCTCGACTATGGCGATAGAACTTGAACTCAAACCTGGGCAAACACCGTTAGACCTTGATGAAGCCGCAGGCCTGAAGCCAAAGCACATCGGTACTCAAGGTGAACTTGATGAATGGGAAGCGGCAAACATCATCAAGGCCATGCGCTGGCTTGGGCGGCAAAAAAAGTTGGACGTCCTGGACGAACACTTCTGCCGTCAACTTCACATCAAAATGTTCAGCGATACCTGGATCTGGGCCGGGACGTTTCGCAAGTCCGACAAAAATATTGGCTGCGACTGGACAAAAATCTCAGTCAACCTGCGCCAGTTACTCGATAACACGAGCTACTGGCTGGAGCACGACGTGTTCCCTGCCGAAGAGGTGGCTGTGCGCTTCCACCATCAACTCGTGTCGTTGCACCCATTCCCCAATGGAAACGGACGACACTCACGCCTGATGGCCGACTGCCTCCTGAGGCAGCAAGGGCTCGCTCCGTTCTCTTGGGGAAGCGCGAACCTGATAGCAGCCAGTGAAGTACGCACGTTATATATCCATGCACTGCGTGCCGCCGACATAAATGACTACGGCCCCCATCAGGCTTTCGTGCGTAGTTGAGCGTATGTTATTGCTTATGGAAATGGGTAGCTCAGGCCAACCCCGCCTCCACCAGCAACGCCTCCAACCCCATCAAATCCGGCACCTTCGCCACATGCTCCCCCACCAGCAACGCCGCCAGTTCCAGCGGGCACAACGGCACGTCCACATAACTCAGCACGATCGTTCCCACGCTCTGCGTGGGAACGCATCCCGTGACGCTCCGCGTCACCACAGCGCGAGACTTGAGCCTTGCATCGCCAGTTGGACGCAGAGCGTCCGAGGCTGCATTCCCACGCGGAGCGTGGGAACGATCATCAACATGTGTAGCTCAGGCCAATCCGGCCTCCACCAACAACGCCTCCAATCCCATCAAGTCCGGCACCCTGGCCACATGCTCCCCCACCTGCACCGCCGCCAACTCCAGCGGGCACAACGGCACGTCCACATAACTCAACTGGCTATCGAGCTTGTACGAACGCGGAATCCCCTGGATCACCAACGCAATAAACTTCAACGTCGGCCGTCCTCCGAGGGTGTTCAACACCACAATCCGCGCCCGCTCTCCCACCACGCCCGACTCGCCACACGCGGCCTCAAAGCTGATCAACGGCAACTGCCGATCCCGCCAGGTAACCTGCCGCAAATACCACGGCGGCGCATCACTGGCCGGTTCGCCGCGCTGGAAGTCGATCAGCTCGGCCACGGCGACGTTGGGCAACAACAGGTGACGGTCGGCCAATGGCAGCAGCAAGCCGGTGAGTTGAGTTGCGCGGTGATCAAGCACGGGACTTGCTCCAGTAAGCGATGCTTTCCAGCAGCACCGACTCTTGATAAGGCTTGCCGAGGTAGTCGTTGACGCCAATCGCCATCGCACGATCACGGTGTTTTTGCCCGGTGCGGGAGGTGATCATGATGATGGGCATGCGCATCAGCCGCGGGTCGTCGCGCACCTGGATGGCCACTTCGAAGCCGTCCATGCGCGGCATTTCGATGTCGAGCAGCATCAGGTCCGGGGTGTGCTCTTCCAGCACGGCCATGGCGTCGATGCCGTCCTTGGCGGTGAGCACGTTCATGCCGTTGCGCTCCAGCAGGCGGCTGGTGACTTTGCGCACGGTGACCGAGTCGTCCACCACCAGCACCAGCAGCGGGCGCTTTTTCAGCGGGTCGTTGAGGATCAACGGAGCGTCCGCCGCCTGGGCCGGCAACGCCGGTGGCCGGGCGCGGATATGCGCCATCAGGTCGATGATCAGCACCACGCGGCCATCGCCAAGGATGGTTGCGCCAGACACCCCCTTCACCCCGGCAAACTGCGGCCCCAGGCCCTTGACCACGATCTCCCGGGTGCCGGCCATGGCGTCCACTTGCACCGCCACGCGCCGTTCGTTGCATTGCACCAGCAGCACCGGCAGCGGCTGGTACTGGCCCAGCAGGTTCGGGCGGCCGACGGTGTGCAGCAGGTCGCCGAGGTAGAACAGTTCATAGCGTTGGCCGGCGTATTCGTAGCGCGGCGGGTCCTGCTGATAGTGCCCTTCCAGCTCATGGGGCATGACCCGCACCAGCCCTTCGATGGTGTTCAGCGGGATCGCGTATTGATCGTCGGCACACTGCACCATCATCGCCCGGTTGACCGACACGGTGAACGGCAGGCGAATGCGAAAGTGCACGCCCTCTCCCGGCGTCGAGTCGATGACCATCGAGCCGCCCAGCTGGCGCACTTCTTCATGCACCACGTCCATGCCCACGCCACGCCCGGAAATCTGGGTGATTTTTTCGGCAGTGGAAAACCCCGGTTGCAGGATGAACTGCAACACGTCGCGGTCGCTGATTTCCAGGTTGGGGTCGAGCAAGCCACGCTTGATCGCCTTGCGCCGCACGGCTTCAAGCGGCACGCCGGCGCCGTCGTCGCGCATGTCGAAAACGATGTCGCCGCCTTCGTGGGTCAGGTCCAGGGTGATGCGGCCTTTCTCGGGTTTACCGGCCAGCAATCGTGCATCGCGGGATTCCAGGCCGTGGTCGACGGCGTTGCGCAGCATGTGTTCCAGCGGCGCGACCATGCGCTCCAGCACGTTGCGGTCCATCTCGCCTTCGGCATTGCCGACGATAAATTCCACGTCCTTGCCCAGCTCGCCCGCCACCTGCCGCACGATGCGTTTAAGCCGTGGCAGCATGCGTTCGAAGGGCACCATGCGCGTGCGCATCAGGCCTTCCTGCAACTCGGTGTTGATGCGCGCCTGTTGCTGCAGCAGGTTGTGGGCATCCTGGTTGCGGCGGTCGAGGGTTTCCTTGAGGTCGAGCAGGTCGGAAGCCGATTCGAACAGGGCCCGGGACAGTTGTTGCAACTGGGAATGGCGGTCCATTTCCAGCGGGTCGAATTCTTCGTAGCCCAGGCGTTCGGCCTCGGCCTGCTGGCGGCTGAGGATGCGGCCCTGGGTCTCGGTGTCGAGGCGGCGCAGTTGATCGCGCATACGCTCGATGGTGGTTTCCACCTCGTTGAGGGCGATGCTCGCATCGTTGACCTGCTGCTCGATACGCCCACGGAAGATCGAAGTTTCACCCGCCAGGTTGACCAGGTCATCCAGCAAGTCGGCAGAGATCTTCACCATGTCGGCGGCCGGGTCGCTGGCCGGCACCGCCTCGGTTTTGGTTGCCGTCAACGCCAGCGGTGCGTCCGTCACTTCAGCCGGACGCACCAGGCTCTTGATGCGCTCGATCAGCAGGTCCACCGAGCCCACCGGCATTCCCGCCGCCACCGCATCGATCATCTGCGCCAGGCGGTCGTGGCAGCCTTGCAGCAAGGCGAACAGCTCCGCCGAGGGCGCCAGCAAACCTGCCGACAAGCCCTCATAGAGAAACTCCAGCTCATGGGCCAGGTCGCCAATCGGGCCGATCTCGACCATGCGAGCGCCGCCCTTGAGGGTGTGCAGGTCGCGCAGCAGTGTCTCGACTTCCTGGCGATTTTTCGGCTCGGCCTGCCAGCGCAACAGCGCGGCGCCGGAGCTGTCGAGGATGTCGGCGGCCTCTTCGAGAAAGATATCCAGCAGCTCGGGATCACTGCCCGGCGTCTCGACTTCGGCGGCCGCTGCGGGCGCCGCTTGTCCGGTGCCTTGGCGCAACTCACGCAAGTGGCTGATCAGGTCGGAGGAGTCGCTCAACGGTTGCTGGTGTTGCAGTTGCTCAAGCAACAGCGCCAGCCGCTCATGACTGGCCATCAACACATTGGCCAGCTCGCTGGAATAGCTGTAGCGACGGTCCACCAAACCTTCGTAAAGGTTTTCCAGCTCAAGGGCCAGGTCGCCCACCGCGCCGATTTCAGCCATGCGCGCGCCACCCTTGAGGGTGTGCAAATCCCGCTGCAACGATGACAGCGGCGCTGCGTTATCCGGGTCCAGCAGCCAACGCTTCAAGGACTGGCCGGCGCTGTCGAGGATGTCCACCGCTTCCTCAAGGAAGATCTCGACGATCTCGTCATCCACCGCGAAGCTCTGGTCGAGCTTCGCCGTAGCGGCGCCCAGCTCGGAGATGCTCAGCGCGCGGCTGCCATCGGTCTTGATCAAGCCGGTGGCGGACGGGTCGAGGCCTTCATCCAGCAGCTCGCGCAGGGCGCGTACCCGGGCCGGCGCCGCGCTGATTTCCTGGCCGGCGGCCAGTTGGTCGAGCATGTTGATCAGGGCTTCGTGGGCCTGTTCGGCCTCGTGGAAGAAGCGCTCGCTGACCGCCAGGCTGCTTTCTTCCACTGCGCCGTAGAGGTCGAGCAAGGCTTCGCACAATTCGTCCATCGGGTGCAGGTCGGCGAGGTTCGCGCCTTCGCCGAGGGTGGTCAGTTCGTCCAGCAGCGCGCTCAGTTCCTGGCGTTCGCCGGGGTGCTGTTGCCAGCGGCGCAGCAGGCTTTCGGCGTCCAGCAGGATGTCCATGCCCTGGGCCAGGAAGTTGGCGATCAACTGCGGGTCGCGCTTGATCCGCAGGCCGGTGTTGGGCGCATTCAGCAAGGCTTCAAGCTGGCTGTTCAGCAGGTTTTGCGTGCGCTCGATCAGCCCTGCTGCACCATTGATGGCCGCGTGAGGGTCACTGTCCAGCTGGCGCACGCCGCGCTGGAACAACGCCTCGGCCTCCAGCAGCAATTCGATTTCATCCAGGTCCAGCGGCAGGCGGTGGGCCTTGTATTCGCGGGTCAGGTGATCCAGCGGGCGCGCCAGTTCGGCGATGGGCAACACACCGGCCATATAGGCGCTGCCTTTGAGGGTGTGCAGTGCGCGTTGCAGTTCATCACTGACTTGCAGCGGCAGGTGCTCGGTGGCCTGTTGCAGGAAGTGGTTGAGGCTGTCGAGGTGGCTCTGGGCTTCGTTGCGGAAGATTTCCAGCAACTGCGGGTCCAGGGCGGCCGGGTCTGTGGACGACGGTTCGACACGGCTGGCCAGGGCGTGCGCCCGCGCCGCCAGTTCGTCTACGTCATCGCGCTGGCGCTGGGCATCGTCGGCAAAATCGGTGATCAGTTCCGGCAGCAATTCCAACACGTCATCCAGCACTGCTTGCACATCCGGGCCCGGCGCGACGCTGCGCTCCAGCACGCGGTTGAGCAGGTTTTCCACGGCCCAGGCCAGCTCTGCCAACACCAGGGCGCGCACCATGCGGCCACTGCCTTTCAAGGTGTGGAAGGCGCGGCGCATTTCGCTCAGGGTGGCCTTGTCTTCCAGGCTGGCGGTGCCGGCAGGCACATAGCGATGCAGCACGTCGAGAACTTCGGCGGTTTCTTCGAGGAAGACTTCCCGCAGTTCATCATCGATGGCTTCTTCACCGGCGGGCGGCGGCAGCAGGCTGCCGGGACGCTGGAGTGCCGGCGGGTTGAGGCGCGAGGTGGGGCTGGCCAACGCATCGGCGAGGAACGGGGTTTGCTCCGTGGGCGTATCACCCTGCTCAAGCAGTGCCTGGCGCCAGGGTTTTTCGGCCGGCAAATAGCCCAGCGCGGCCAGGCCTTCAGCGGCGACTTCCAGCACCCGTTCGCCCGGGGCGTCGTGGTCCTGGAGCATGCGTTCCAGGTAGTACTCAAGGCTGGTGAGCACATCGGCAAAATGCTCAAGCTGCGCCTCGGAAGGCGCGGCGTCGCCGACCATCAGTTGCTCGTTGACGTAGTCATTGCAGCCACGCATCAGGCTCGCCGCACGGGGCAGCGGAATCATCGCCAGCGCGCCGCGCACCTGGGTCAGCAACTCGGGCAGCGACTCCAGGCGCTGGCGGTCCCAGTGAGCCTCGATGCAGTCGATCACCAGCTCTTTGGCCTGTGTCAGGCACTGGCAGGATTCGCGGATCACCAGGCGGTGGATCTGCGTCAGGTCGGTGGTAGGCAGGCGGCTTTCTTCGCGGCGCTCCGGCTCGACAGTGCCGACCATCCCGGCCAGCGTGGCCTCGACGTAGAGCAACGCACCGGCAACGTCCATCAATACCGCATCGTTGGGTTCGCGCTGCCCCTGGGCCAGGCCGAGTACCACCGCCAGTTGGTCGATGATCACTTTGCGCGGCTGGCCGAAGCCCAATACGGCGAGGGTATCGGCGATCTGCCGCAGCGGCGCCAGCAACGCCTCAAGGTCCGAGGCGTGCTGACGGTCGCTGCGTACGAACAGGTCCAGGCGTTCCTTGACCCGCACCAGCTCCTCGCACAACGCGCCGAGCACCGAGCCCATCGCGTCGCGGTCCGGGCCGGCCAGGCGGGCGCGTTCGGCGTCCACCACGGCGCTGTCGGGCAAAGCTTCATCGAGGCCATATCGTTCTTTCAAACTTTGCATCCGTGGAGTCGGTCGGGTGACTTTGGCGACGTAGAACAACAGGCTCTTGAGCAGCTCATCCGGGGCCGGGGTGTTGATGCCGTTGATGCCCTGGATCAGCAGGCGCTTGAGTTGCTTGTCGCAGGCCTTGAGCAAACTGCGCAACGCCGGGCTGTTGGCAACCACGCCAATGAGCATGCCTTCCACCAGCGCCGAGGTGACCTGCCACAACGGTAACAGCGGCGCACCATGGCACAGGGCTTCGAGGCGGGCGAAGACCCGCGCCATGTCTTCCAGGTTGCTGGGGCCGTGGTCTTCGCGCAGCAAACCGACCAGCGCCTGTTGCAGCATCTGCCGCCACTGGCGCAGCAGTTCGGGGAAATCCTCTGGCGTGCGCTGGGCCAGGGCGTCTTCGGGCAGCGGCGGGATCACCAGCAGTTGCGGGCTGAACAGGCTGGTTTCCGAGAGCAGGCTTTCGCCGCGCACGCTGCGCAGGTCGTTGAGCAGCGGCAGCACCACCAGGGGCAGGTCGCGCCGGGCGCTGTGTACGCGGTCGAGGTACAGCGGCAGTTGGCCAAGGCCCTGTTGCAGCAGGCGAATGCCTTCGTCGCGCTGGCTGACGCGCGCGCCTTGCAGGGCGAGGGCCAGTTGTTCCATTTCTTCAGCGAACAGGGCCGCGCCGTAGAACTCGACCATCAACAGGCTGCCATGCACCTGATGGATGCATTCCAGGCACTGGCCGATGGCCTCGCTGCTGCTTTCTTCAACATAGGCGTCCAGCGCCGAACGGGCCTGTTTCAGGGTTTCGGCAATTTCGCCCTTGACCCATTCGAGGGCCACGTAGTCGTGCCGATCAACCATAACCGCTCCCGTCTGAATTCATGAGTTGCTGGTAGTGCTGGGTCATGCGTACACCGATCTCAAAACAAAGGAGATCAACTGTGGGAGCGGGCTTGCTCGCGAATGCGGTGGGTCAGACAAAGCGTCGGCGACTGACACACCGCATTCGCGAGCAAGCCCGCTCCCACATTTGCTTTTCGGTGTTTTCGAGGGCGCATTTCACTCATCCACCCGCTTCGCCGCCGGCAAGGTGAACCCCGACACCGACCGCCGCAACTGACTGGCCATTTTTGCCAGGTTGCCGATGCTCTCGGCAGTGGCCGTAGAGCCTGACGAAGTCTGAGTGGTGATCTGCTGGATCACGTTCATCGTCAGGGAAATCTGCCCCGCCGACGACGTCTGCTGCTGCGCCGCGTTGGAGATACTCTGGATCAGCGCCGCCAGGGTTTTCGACACGCCTTCGATCTCTTCCAGCGCCACCCCGGCGTCCTGGGCCAGCCGCGCACCGCGCACCACTTCGGTGGTGGTCTGCTCCATGGAAATCACGGCTTCGTTGGTGTCCGTCTGGATCGCCCGCACCAGGGTTTCGATCTGTCGGGTCGCCGCCGAAGAGCGCTCAGCCAGGCGCTGTACCTCATCGGCCACCACCGCAAAACCACGCCCGGCATCACCGGCCATGCTCGCCTGGATCGCGGCGTTGAGCGCGAGGATGTTGGTCTGCTCGGCGATGTCATCAATCAGGCTGACGATGTCGCCAATTTCCTGGGACGATTCCCCCAGGCGCTTGATGCGCTTGGCGGTGTCCTGGATCTGTTCGCGGATGTTGTCCATGCCGTGGATGGTGTTGTGCACCACCTCGTTGCCCTTGTTGGCAATCTCTACCGAACGCTCGGCCACTGCCGAAGATTCGGCGGCGTTGGCCGACACCTGGTCGATGGACTGGGCCATCTGGTTGATCGCCGTGGACGCTTCGGCAATCTGCTGTGCCTGATGCTCCGACGCTTGGGCCAGGTGCATGGCGGTGGCCTGGGTGTCCTGCACCGCACCAGCCACCTGGCCGGCAGTGAGGTTGATGGTGGCCACCAGGTCGCGCAGTTGGTCCACGGAATAGTTGATGGAGTCGGCAATGGTGCCGGTGAAGTCTTCGGTGACCGAGGCGGTGACGGTCAGGTCGCCGTCGGCCAGGTCTTCAATCTCATCCAGCAGGCGCATGATCGCGTTCTGGTTGCGCTCGTTCTTCTCGGCGGTTTCCCGCAACTGGCGGTTGGTCTCGCGGACCATCACCAGGCCGATCAGGATGATCGAGGCCAGCGCCAGCAAGCCCAGCACGTAGCCGCCGATGGTGTCGAAAGTGCGCCCGTCCGCCAGGTTTTCAAAGCCGGTGGCCAGGTGCGAGGCTTCGTCCAGCAGGGTTTGCGACAGGTTGAAGATATTGCTCGCCGAGGCGCGCACCTGGAACAGCTGCGGCGAGGTCTCGAGGATTTCGTCCACGGAACCGGAGACGAATTCGAACAGCTCGGAAATCTCCGCCAACCGGGCGCGGGCGTCGTGGTCTTCAACCTGGGTGATGCGCAGCCCGGGATTGCCGTTGAGCATGCCACTGAGCACCACGCCGAAACGGCTGGCATCGCGGCCAAAGGCATCGGCGGCCTGCACGGCAGTCTCGTCCCCCGCCAGCACGGTGTTTACCGCCCCCAGGATGCGTTCGGCCAGCAATGACTGGCGCTGGGCCAACGCTACCTGGCTGGCCGGTGCGCCGCGTTGCAGCAGAATATCGACAACCTTTTCCGACTCCATCTGCAACTGCGGAACGGTTTCCGCCAGGGTCGCGGCCACTTGATGCAGCGACAGCACCGTTTGCTCGCTGGCCAGAATCGCATCGGCGTTTTTCAGCAGCGCTTCCCAGTCGGTCTGCACGGCGCGCATTTCTGCACGCACGGCGGTGGGTGCAGCGGGCAGGCCGGTGGCCGGGTCGCCTTTTTTCAGGTAACCCCAGCGCTGGGCAAAATCGTTGCGTGCATCCCCCAGCAGCTTGAACGCCGCCGCCTTGCCGGCGGCAGCCTCGGTGGCGTTCTTGGCGATGCGCTGGGACAGCACCCGCAGCTCACCGGCGTGGCCGATGTACTGTTTGTCGTAGGTAGACTGGGTGTTGAGGTACGCGAAGTTGGCGAACAGCAGCATGATGAACACGATCAGCGCGATAAACAGCACGATGATCTGCGAGCGGCTGCGGGAGGCTTCCTGGGGTTTGACCGGGGTGACGGTACTCATGCGGCGACATCCATGAAACCTGGAGCCTGGGCCAGGGCGAAGGGGCTGAAGACCTGCCACAGCTGGTCGCCGTCGAACTGGCCCTGGATAAACGGCGCGCCGCCTGCGGTGCTCGTCGACAACGCGTCTTGTGCGAAATGCTGCATGCCCACCACCTCGTCCACCAACAGGCCGACAAACACGTCCTGATACTCCACCACCAGCACCCGCCGTTGTTTGCGCGCCACCGACAGCTCAAGGCCAAGGAAACCGCCCAGGTCCATCACCGGCAGCAAGCGCCCCCGCAGGTTGGCCACGCCCTTGATCCACGGCTTGACCCCGGGCATCAAGGTACAGCGCGGTTCGTGCAGCACTTCCGCCACCTCACCCATGGGCGCCACGTACCAGCGTTCGCCCAGGCGAAACCCGATCCCGCTCCAGCTGAGCAACCGGGTTTCCTGGGACGGCAGGTCGGCAGCCAGCAAGCGGCAGCGGCGGTCGATGTCCAGCAGCAGCTCGAAGGCGGTTTGCGACTCGGTCATGGGAACGTGCCGTCAGCCGGCCAGCACCTTGTTCAGGGTGGCGATCAGGGTTTCTTCGTCCACCGGCTTGGTCAGGTAATCCTTGGCGCCCTGGCGCTCGCCCCAGATCTTGTCGGTTTCCTGATCCTTGGTGGTGATGATGATCACCGGGATGTGGCTGGTCTCGGCATCTTTGGTCAACTGACGGGTGGCCTGGAAGCCATTGAGGCCCGGCATCACGATATCCATCAGCACCGCATCCGGCTTTTCCTGACGGGCCAGCGCAACGCCATCGCCGCCGTTCTGGGCCTTGAGGACGGTGTGACCGTGCTTTTCGAGCATTTCGGTCAGTTTGTACATTTCAGTCGGCGAATCGTCGACGATCAGAACACGTGCCATGGTTTTCCCCACTTATCTAGTAGACGCAAGCCCTCGTGGGGCCCCCGTCAGTGTGCTTGTTCTACTGCGGCGAAGCCCGGTACATAGGCCTTGATCGCGCTCAGCAGTTCTTCCTTGCTGAAAGGCTTGGTCAAAAACTGATCAGAGCCGACGATGCGCCCCTTGGCCTTGTCGAACAGACCATCCTTGGAGGACAGCATGATTACCGGGATCGACTTGAACGCCGGGTTGTTCTTCACCAGCGCGCAGGTCTGATAGCCATCCAGGCGCGGCATCATGATGTCGACAAAGATAATGTGCGGGTGATGGTCAACAATCTTGGCCAGGGCATCGAAACCGTCGATGGCCGTGATGACGTCGCACCCTACGTTCTTCAACAGTGTTTCGGCCGTGCGGCGAATCGTTTTCGAATCGTCGATCACCATCACTTTCAAGGCGTTGGAATGCTGTTCCATATCTGCTCTACCATCGCCACAGCGAATAGGTTTTCGGTGTGTACTGCCTGATGTTGCACAGGACGAGCGCCAAAAGCCTCGGAATTCAAGGGCTGATGTGCCATGGCAGCCTTTTTAGCACAGTCTCAGAACGCAATCTATCGGCCGACCCGCGTGGTGGTTTTTCCTTGACCCACAACAGCCGCAGCGCCACTCTGACGCCACTTTTATGCGCCCTTATTTGCTAGAGGAAATCCCCCATGAGCGTTCGCGTCGGCATTGTCATGGACCCTATCGCCAGCATTTCCTATAAAAAGGACAGCTCGCTGGCCATGCTGCTGGCCGCCCAGGCCCGCGGCTGGAGCCTGTTCTATATGGAGCAGCCGGACCTTTACCAGGGCGACGGTGAAGCGCGGGCGCGGATGCGTCCCCTGCAGGTGTTTGCCAACCCCGAGAAGTGGTTCGAGCTGCAAGACGAAATCGACAGCCCCCTGAGCGACCTCGACGTGATCCTGATGCGCAAGGATCCGCCGTTCGACATGGAGTTCGTCTACTCCACCTACCTGCTGGAGCAGGCCGAGCGCGCGGGCGTGCTGATCGTCAACAAGCCCCAGAGCCTGCGCGACTGCAATGAAAAGCTGTTCGCCACGCTGTTCCCGCAGTGCACGCCGCCGACCGTGGTCAGCCGCCGCGCCGATGTGCTGCGTGAATTCGCCGCCAAGCACGGCGATGTGATCCTCAAGCCGCTGGACGGCATGGGCGGTACCTCGATCTTCCGCCACCGTGCCGGCGACCCGAACCTGTCGGTGATCCTGGAGACCCTGACTGCGCTGGGCACCCAGCAGATCATGGGCCAGGCCTACATTCCGGCGATCAAGGACGGCGACAAGCGCATCCTGATGATCGACGGCGAGCCGGTGCCTTACTGCCTGGCGCGCATTCCGGCCGCCGGCGAGACCCGCGGCAACCTGGCCGCCGGTGGCCGGGGTGAAGCCCGCCCGCTGACGGACAAGGATCGCTGGATTGCAGCCCAAGTCGGCCCGACCCTGCGCGAAAAAGGCCTGCTGTTCGTAGGACTGGACGTAATCGGCGAGAACCTCACCGAAATCAACGTCACCAGCCCGACCTGTATTCGCGAGATCGACAACGCATTTGGCACGAACATCGGCGAAATGCTGATGGCTGCGATTGCCGCCAAGCTACAAGCCAAGTGACATAGAACAGCCGGACACAAACCAACATTGCGTTATCATGCGCCACCTGTGAAACGCGCGATGTTGGTTTTCTTGTCATGACGCTCCCGTCCGATCTGCCCCCCGAACTCTCCCACAGCGGCGTGCGCCCGGCTGATCGGCTCGGATTTACCCTGTTTCTGGCGGCGTTGATTCACCTGGCGCTGATCCTCGGCCTGGGCTTCACCTTTGCCGAACCCAAGCAGATCACCAAGACCCTGGAAATCACCCTCGCCACGTTCAAAAGCGAAAAGAAGCCCGAAAAGGCCGACTTTCTCGCCCAGGACAATCAGCAAGGCAGCGGCACCCTCGACAAGAAGGCCGTGCCCAAGACCACTGAAGTCGCGCCATTCCAGGACAACAAGGTCAATAAGGTCACGCCACCGCCGGCGCCCAAGCCGGAGGTGAAACAGGCCGCACCCAAGGCGGCGGTCACCACCGTGGCGCCCAAGCCGCAAAAAGCCCCGACCCAGCGCGAAAAGGCCAAGACCGAACCCACGCCTGCCCCGCCGGCCCCTACTTTTGACAGCTCGCAACTCTCCAGTGAGATCTCCAGCCTGGAAGCCGAACTGGCCCACGAACAACAGCTGTACGCCAAGCGCCCGCGGATCTACCGCCTCAACGCCGCCTCCACCATGCGCGACAAAGGCGCCTGGTATAAGGATGAGTGGCGCAAGAAGGTCGAGCGCATCGGCAACCTGAACTACCCGGACGAAGCCCGTCGCCAGCAGATCTACGGCAATTTGCGACTGCTGGTGTCGATCAACCGCGACGGCACCTTGTACGAGGTGCAGGTGCTGGAGTCCTCCGGCCAACCGCTGCTGGACCAGGCGGCGCAACGCATCGTGCGCCTGGCGGCGCCTTTTGCGCCGTTTACCGGAGACCTGAACGACATCGATCGCCTGGAAATCATTCGCACCTGGCGCTTTGCCAAGGGTGATCGGCTGTCGAGCAATTGATGCTGGCGGTGATTTCCTGCGCATCCTCAGCTTGTCAGTTCGCCCCTCCAACGCCACACTAGCGGACATGAAAAATGTCAGCCCGACCTACCTCAAGCACCAATTCCTGATCGCCATGCCCCATATGGCCGACCCGAACTTTGCGCAGACCTTGACCTACATCGTCGAGCACACCGCCAATGGTGCGATGGGGTTGGTGGTCAACCGCCCGCAAGACCTGAACCTGGCCGATATCCTCGAGCAACTGCGCCCGGACATCGACCCACCCGCCAGCTGCCAGCACGTACCGATCTACATCGGCGGGCCGGTGCAGACGGACCGGGGTTTTGTGCTGCACCCCACCGGGCCGAAATTCCAGGCGACCGTGGACCTTGAAGGGTTGTCCCTGTCCACGTCCCAGGACGTCCTGTTCGCGATTGCCGACGGCGTAGGGCCTGATCAAAGTGTGATCACCCTCGGCTACGCCGGCTGGGAAGCCGGGCAACTGGAGGCGGAGCTGGCGAGCAATGCCTGGCTGACCTGCCCGTTCGACGCCGACATCCTGTTCAACACCCCCAGCGAACTGCGCCTGGAAGCGGCCGCCGCCAAGCTGCGGATCAACCTCAGCCTGCTGACCAGCCAGGCGGGGCACGCCTGATGGCCTTGCGTCTGATCCTCGGTTTCGACTACGGCACCAAACAGATCGGCGTCGCCGTCGGCCAGGTGATTACCGGCCAGGCCCGCGAGCTGTGCACCCTGAAGGCCCAGAACGGCGTGCCGGACTGGAACCAGGTCGAAGCCCTGATCAAGGAGTGGAAGCCCGACGCCGTGGTGGTCGGCCTGCCGCTGAACATGGACGGCACCCCGAGCGAGATGTGCCTGCGGGCCGAAAAGTTCGCCCGCCGCCTGAACGGCCGCTACAACCTGCCCTTCTATACCCACGACGAACGCCTGACCACGTTCGAAGCCAAGGGCGAGCGTCGCGACCGTGGCGGGCAAAAAGGCAGTTACCGCGACAACCCGGTGGATGCCATCGCCGCGGCCCTGCTGTTGCAGGGCTGGCTGGATGAAAACACCGCTTTATTTGAATCCTGACTGACGCGGCTTGCCGCGTCTTCTTACGTTTGAGCCCGGACCTTGCCTGCGCGAGGCCTAGAAGGAGCACCCATGAGCCTGCCCAATCCCGCCGACCTGATCAGCCAGATGGCGATCCGCCTCAAGGCGCACCTGGAACACCGTGCCATCAGCGAGCCGCGCTTTATCGGCATCCGCACCGGTGGCGTGTGGGTGGCCCAGGCGCTGCTGGAAGAACTGGGCAGCGACTCGCCCCTGGGCACCCTGGACGTGTCTTTCTACCGTGACGACTTCAGCCAGAACGGCCTGCACCCGCAAGTGCGCCCCTCGGCCCTGCCCTTCGAGATCGAAGGCCAGCACCTGGTGCTGATCGATGACGTGCTGATGAGCGGTCGCACCATACGTGCCGCGATGAACGAACTGTTCGACTACGGCCGCCCGGCCAGCGTGACCCTGGTCTGCCTGCTGGACCTGGACGCCGGCGAATTGCCGATCAGCCCGGACGTGGTCGGCGCCACCCTGTCCCTGGAAGCCCACCAGCGGGTAAAATTGTCCGGTCCCACGCCGCTCGAACTCGAACTGCAAGACCTTGCCCTTTAAACCGCCTTGTAAAGAGTCCCCGCGATGACGCCTCTAGATGCCAAGCGCCCGCTGCAGCTCAATGCTCAGGGCCAGCTGCAACACTTCCTGTCCCTCGACGGCTTGCCCCGCGAACTGCTCACCGAAATCCTCGACACGGCCGACTCGTTTCTCGAAGTCGGCGGCCGGGCGGTGAAGAAAGTCCCGTTGCTGCGCGGCAAGACCATCTGCAACGTGTTCTTCGAGAACTCGACCCGCACCCGCACCACCTTTGAACTGGCGGCCCAACGCCTGTCGGCTGACGTGATCACGCTGAACGTGTCCACCTCGTCGGCGAGCAAGGGCGAAACCCTGCTCGACACCCTGCGCAACCTGGAAGCCATGGCGGCCGACATGTTCGTGGTGCGCCACGGCGATTCCGGTGCTGCGCACTTCATCGCCGAGCACGTGTGCCCGAATGTGGCGATCATCAACGGCGGCGACGGCCGTCACGCCCACCCGACCCAGGGCATGCTCGACATGCTGACCATCCGGCGGCACAAGGGCAGCTTTGAAAACCTCTCGGTGGCCATCGTCGGCGACATCCTGCACTCGCGGGTTGCACGCTCGAACATGCTGGCCCTGAAAACCCTGGGTTGCCCGGACATCCGCGTGATCGCCCCCAAGACCCTGCTGCCGATCGGCATCGAGCAGTACGGCGTGAAGGTCTACACCGACATGGCCGAGGGCCTCAAGGATGTGGACGTGGTGATCATGCTGCGCCTGCAGCGCGAGCGTATGGCGGGCGGCCTGCTGCCGAGCGAAGGCGAGTTCTATCGCCTGTTCGGCCTGACCACCGCACGCCTGGCCGGCGCCAAGCCGGACGCCATCGTGATGCACCCGGGGCCAATCAACCGTGGCGTGGAGATTGAGTCGGCGGTGGCCGATGGCGCGCAGTCGGTGATTCTCAACCAGGTCACGTACGGCATCGCCATCCGCATGGCGGTGTTATCCATGGCCATGAGCGGGCAAACCGCGCAACGTCAATTCGAGCAGGAGAACGCCCAGTGAAGCTCAGCATTCTCGGCGCCCGAGTCATCGATCCGGCCAGCGGCCTGGATCAAGTCACCGATCTACACCTGGAAGCCGGCAAGATCATTGCCATCGGCGCCGCACCCGCAGGCTTCAGCGCCAGCGAAACTATCGACGCCAAAGGCCTGATCGCCGCGCCTGGCCTGGTTGACCTGAACGTCGCCCTGCGTGAGCCGGGCTACAGCCGCAAGGGCAACATCACCAGCGAAACCCGCGCCGCCGCTGCCGGTGGCGTGACCAGCCTGTGCTGCCCGCCCCACACCAAACCGGTGCTGGACACCTCGGCGGTGACCGAACTGATCCTCGACCGCGCCCGCGAAGCCGGCAACTGCAAAGTGTTCCCCATCGGCGCCCTGAGCAAAGGCCTGGACGGCGAACAACTGGCCGAACTGATCGCCCTGCGCGACGCAGGCTGCGTGGCCTTCGGCAACGGCCTGGAGAGCTTTCGCAGCACCCGCACCCTGTGCCGTGCGCTGGAATATGCGGCGACTTTCGACCTGACCGTGATTTTCCACTCCCAGGACCGTGACCTGGCCGAAGGCGGCCTGGCCCACGAAGGCGCCACCGCGAGCTTCCTCGGCCTGCCGGGCATCCCGGAAACCGCCGAGACCGTGGCCCTGGCCCGCGACCTGCTGCTGGTGGAACAAAGCGGCGTACGCGCGCACTTCAGCCAGCTGACCAGCGCTCGCGGCGTGGCCCTGATCGCTCAGGCCCAGGCCCGCGGATTGCCGGTGACGGCGGATGTGGCGCTGTATCAGCTGATTCTGACGGATGAGGCGCTGATCGACTTCTCCAGCCTGTATCACGTGCAGCCGCCACTGCGTACCCGCGCTGACCGTGACGGTTTGCGGGCGGCAGTGAAGTCCGGGGTGGTTTCGGCGATCTCCAGCCATCACCAGCCCCACGAGCGGGATGCCAAGCTGGCGCCGTTCGGCGCGACGGAGCCAGGCATCAGCAGCGTCGAGCTGTTGCTGCCGCTGGCAATGACGTTGGTGGAAGATGGTTTGCTGGACCTGCCGACCCTGCTGGCGCGTCTCAGTGCGGGCCCTGCCGAGGCGCTTCGCCTGCCGGCGGGCAAGCTGGCGGTGGGCTCGGCGGCGGACCTGGTGCTGTTTGATCCGGCCAGCTCCACGATTGCCGGGGAACACTGGCTGTCCAAGGGTGAAAACTGCCCATTCATCGGCCATAGCCTGCCGGCGACTGTGCGGTACACGCTGGTGGATGGGCGGATCAGCTACCAGGCTTGAATCCAATCCGGAGTGGGCACAGTCAGTGTGGGAGCTGGCTTGCCTGCGATGCGGGCACCTCGGTGTATCTGATGCACCGAGGCGATGCTATCGCGGGCAAGCCCGGCTCCCACATTTGACCGTGCCCGCATTGGGTTCGAGTGCTTAACGGCCGCCGTTGCGCTCGGCATTGCGGATCGAAATCTGCGTATTCAGCGTCCAGAAGTCATACAGCACCCCGATCAGGAACAAGCCCCCGGTCAGCAGGTAAATGATCCCGCTGATCCATTTGCCCTGATACATGCGGTGCAAACCGAACACACCCAGGAACGCCAACAGAATCCAGGCCACGTTGTACTCGATCGGCCCGGCGGTAAATCGCAGGTCCGCTTCGCGGTCCATTGCCGGAATCAGGAACAAGTCGATCAACCAGCCAATCCCGAACAAACCGAAGGTGAAAAACCAGATCGTCCCGGTCACCGGCTTGCCGTAATAAAAGCGGTGAGCACCGGTAAAACCGAAAATCCAAAGCAGGTAGCCGATCACCTTGCTGTGGGTGTCTTGTTGCGAAACATCCTGTCGATAGGTGTTCATGGAGTACCTCTTTAGCCTCGATAGATAAATATTTCTGGTTTCTTTGTGACTTTTTTACGGGCGCCCGACATGCGGCAAATGGTATCTTCGCTTCCCTCAAAGCCTTATACCGCCTGACTTGTGTAGGACAATCGCGGCAATTCGTCACGGTTTTCCTGAATTTGACCCCAGGGTTCAGTCGACAAACGGCCTTAGCACGACACAAAAAGCTGTTATAAAGTTGCGCGCAAACCAAAAAGAGCCACGCCTAATGCGACCATTTTTCAAGACATGGCTAACCATTTGCCTATTAATGCCACTGGCCGCCCACGCCACCAATCGTGAGCAACGACTTCCCAACGTTAACGGTTTCACCCCTAAAGTTCACGCCACCACCAGCTCCGCCAAATCGGTAAAGCTGACCGTGAAGCGCCCGACTCAACTGAGCAAGGCCCACGGTAATGCAGCGCCAGGGCTGATGGCCGTCAACACCAAGCAAAGCAGCAACGTCCTCAGCCGTGCCGTCAACGTGCTCGGTACTCCTTATCGTTGGGGCGGCAGCAGCCCAAGTAAAGGGTTCGACTGCAGCGGCTTGGTGAAATATGCGTTTAACGACGTAAAAGCCGTGGATTTGCCGCGCACTTCCAACGCCATGGCCGCCGGCCACGGGCTGAAGGTTGAGCGCAAGGATTTGAAACCGGGTGACCTGCTGTTCTTCAAACTGAAGAGCCGCCAGGTGAACCACGTTGCCATCTACCTGGGCAACGACCGTTTCATCCACGCACCGCGTCGTGGCAAGTCCGTGAGCATCGATACGCTGAAGAAGCCGTTCTGGGACAAGAACTACGTGATTGCCAAGCGTGTTCTGCCTAAAGAGCAGAACAACCTGCGGATTGTGCAGCGCTGATTGATCGTTCCCACGCTTGATCGTTCCCACGCTCTGCGTGGGAATGCCTCACTGGACGCTCCGCGTCCGCTCTTGTGACGCAGAGCGTCACGGGCTGCGTTCCCACGCGGAGCGTGGGAACGATCATGATCTTAAATATCCCCAGGCGCCCTCGCCTTCTCCCGGGCATGCTCCCGGCTGATCAGCCCCTGGCTGACCAACGCCTTCAAACTCATGTCCAGCGTCGTCATCCCCAACGCCCCGCCGGTCTGAATCGCCGAATACATCTGCGCCACCTTGTCCTCGCGGATCAAATTACGAATCGCCGGTGTGCCGAGCATGATTTCGTGAGCCGCCACCCGCCCGCCGCCGACCTTCTTCACCAGCACCTGGGACACCACCGCCTGCAATGACTCCGAGAGCATCGAGCGGACCATGGTCTTTTCCCCCGCCGGAAACACATCCACCACCCGGTCCACGGTTTTAGCCGCCGACGTGGTGTGCAACGTGCCAAACACCAGGTGCCCGGTTTCCGCCGCCGTCAGTGCGAGCCGAATGGTTTCCAGGTCCCGCAATTCGCCCACCAGGATCACATCCGGGTCCTCCCGCAATGCCGAACGCAGGGCAGCCGAGAAGCTGTGGGTATCGCGATGCACCTGTCGCTGGTTGATCAGGGCATTTTTCGGGTGGTGGATAAACTCGATCGGGTCTTCAAGGGTGAGGATGTGCTGACGGCGATGGGTGTTGAGGTAATCAATCATCGCCGCCAGGGTCGTGGACTTGCCGGAACCGGTCGGCCCGGTGACCAGCACCAGCCCCCGGGGCAAGTCTGCGATGCGCCGGAACACCTCGCCCAACCCCAGGTGTTCCAGGCTCTGCACCGTTGAGGGGATGGTACGAAACACCGCGCCCATGCCCCGGTGCTGCTGGAACACATTCACCCGAAACCGCGCCACCTCGGGCAACTCGAAGGCAAAATCCGTTTCAAGAGATGTTTCGAAATCCTTTTGCTGGTGATTGTTCAGCAAAGGGCTGAGTAACGACGCCACTTGCACCGGCGCAAGTACAGGCCAATCGAGTGGCCAGACCTCGCCATCCACTCGCAGCATCGGCGCCAACCCGGCCGACAGATGCAGGTCCGAGGCCCGCAGGCGTACGCCGGCGGCCAGCAGTTCAGTGATATCCATAGGGCTTTCCATTTCCAGTAGAATGCCGCGGACTCCATATCCACGGGCGCAACTTGAATGTCGACCATAGCAGACAACATCGGCCTGGTTTCCGAGCGGATCCGGGCAGCCGCCGAGGCCGCGCAGCGCGACGCAGGCAGCGTGCACCTGCTGGCCGTGAGCAAGACCAAACCCGCACAGGCCGTGCGCGAAGCCTATGCCGCCGGGATGCGTGACTTTGGCGAGAACTATCTGCAGGAAGCCCTGGGCAAACAGGCCGAATTAACCGACCTGCCCTTGAGTTGGCACTTCATCGGCCCCATTCAATCGAACAAGACTCGTGCGATCGCCGAGAACTTCGCCTGGGTGCATTCCGTGGACCGCCTGAAAATCGCACAACGCCTGTCCGAACAACGCCCGGCTGACCTGCCGCCGCTGAATATCTGCATCCAGGTCAACGTCAGTGGCGAAGCCAGCAAGTCCGGCTGTACACCCGCCGACCTGCCCGCCCTGGCCGAAGCCATCAGCGCCCTGCCGCGCCTGAAGCTGCGCGGCCTGATGGCGATTCCCGAGCCGACCGACGACCGTGCAGAGCAAGACGCAGCCTTCGCCACCGTGCGCGACCTGCAAGCGAGCCTCGACCTGGGGCTCGACACACTTTCCATGGGCATGAGCCATGACCTTGAGTCGGCCATCGCCCAAGGGGCCACCTGGGTGCGGATCGGTACCGCCCTGTTTGGTGCCCGCGACTATGGCCAGCCTTGAAATGGCTGACTTCCATCTGAGTAAGGACCTGTCATGAGCAACACGCGTATTGCCTTTATCGGCGCCGGCAACATGGCGGCCAGCCTGATCGGCGGCCTGCGGGCCAAGGGCCTGGAAGCACAACAGATTCGCGCCAGCGACCCGGGCGCCGACACCCGCTCCCGCGTCAGCGCCGAGCACGGCATCGACACCTTCGCCGACAACGCACAAGCGATCGAAGGCGTGGACGTGGTAGTGCTGGCGGTCAAGCCGCAGGCCATGAAAGCCGTGTGCGAAAGCCTGCGGCCTAGCCTCAAGCCCCATCAACTGGTGGTGTCCATCGCCGCCGGCATCACTTGCGCCAGCATGAACCACTGGCTCGGCGCCCAGCCGATTGTGCGTTGCATGCCCAACACCCCGGCGCTGCTGCGCAAGGGCGTGAGCGGCTTGTACGCCACATCCGAAGTCACTGCCCAACAGCGCGACCAGGCACAAGAGCTGTTGTCCGCCGTAGGTCTCGCCGTGTGGCTGGAACAAGAGCAGCAACTGGACGCCGTCACCGCCGTCTCCGGCAGTGGCCCGGCGTATTTCTTCCTGCTGATCGAGGCCATGACCGCCGCTGGCGTGAAACTCGGCCTGCCGCAGGAAGTCGCCGAGCAACTGGCCGAGCAGACCGCACTGGGCGCCGCGCAGATGGCCGTGACCAGCGATGTCGACGCGGCCGAGTTGCGCCGTCGCGTGACCTCGCCCGGCGGCACGACCCAGGCGGCAATCGAATCGTTCCAGGCCGGGGGCTTTGAAGCCCTGGTGGAAAAAGCACTGGGTGCCGCAGCACATCGTTCGGCCGAAATGGCCGAGCAGCTGGGCAAATAGTCGTCCCCCACATAGGAATCAAACATGCTCGGAATCAATGACGCTGCCATTTTCATCATCCAGACCCTGGGCAGCCTGTACCTGCTGATCGTGCTGATGCGTTTTATCCTGCAACTGGTGCGGGCGAACTTCTACAACCCGCTGTGCCAGTTCGTGGTAAAGGCCACGCAGCCGCTGCTCAAGCCTCTGCGCCGGGTGATCCCGAGCCTGTTCGGCCTGGACATGTCGTCGCTGGTATTGGCGCTGCTGCTGCAGATCCTGCTGTTCGCGGTCATCCTGCTGCTCAATGGCTATCAGGCCACCACGCTGCTGTTGCTGCCGTGGGCCTTGATCGGGATCTTCTCGCTGTTCCTGAAGATCATTTTCTGGTCGATGATCATCAGCGTGATCCTGTCCTGGGTCGCTCCGGGCAGCCGCAGCCCGGGTGCCGAACTGGTGGCACAGATCACTGAGCCGGTGCTGGCACCGTTCCGTCGCCTGGTACCTAACCTGGGTGGCCTGGACATCTCGCCGATCTTCGCGTTTATCGCGATCCAGTTGCTGCAAAGCTGGGTGATTCCACGTTTGGCGTTCTATGCATTCATGCCCAAAGAACTGTTCGGTCTGATCTGACGACAATGTGGCGAGGGAGCTTGCTCCCGCTGGGCTGCGCAGCAGCCCCAAAACGGCCGACCGCGTTGCATATGCAAAATCGCGGCAACCGGACCGGGACCGCTTCGCGCTCCAGCGGGAGCAAGCTTCCTCGCCACAAAAAGCCTTAAAAACACCAGCCGCAGGCCTTTGCTTGCCGCTGGGTGCAGCGGTCTTTAGACTTACGCCTCATTTAAACGAGAGCAGGGTCGATGCCAACTGCCTTCCCCCCCGATTCTGTTGGACTGGTCGTGCCCCAAGTGGCGCACTTCAGCGAACCGCTGGCCCTGGCCTGCGGCCGTTCGCTGCCCGCCTACGACCTGATCTATGAAACCTACGGCCAACTGAACGCCAAGGCCAGCAATGCCGTGCTGATCTGCCACGCCCTGTCCGGCCACCACCACGCTGCGGGTTTCCACAGCATGGACGAGCGCAAGCCCGGCTGGTGGGACAGCTGCATCGGCCCCGGCAAGCCCATCGACACCAACAAGTTCTTCGTGGTCAGCCTGAACAACCTCGGCGGCTGCAACGGCTCCACCGGCCCCAGCAGCCTCAACCCGGAAACCGGCAAGCCGTTTGGCGCCGATTTCCCGGTGCTGACCGTGGAAGACTGGGTGCACAGCCAGGCGCGCCTGGCCGACGTACTGGGCATCGCCCAATGGGCTGCCGTGATCGGCGGCAGCCTGGGCGGCATGCAGGCCCTGCAATGGACCATCACCTACCCGGACCGCGTGCGCCATTGCCTGGCCATCGCCTCGGCCCCCAAGCTGTCGGCGCAGAACATCGCCTTCAACGAAGTGGCGCGCCAGGCGATCCTGACCGACCCCGAGTTCCACGGCGGTTCGTTCCAGGAAGCGGGCGTGATCCCCAAGCGCGGGCTGATGCTCGCGCGCATGGTCGGGCACATCACCTACCTGTCGGATGACTCCATGGGCGAGAAATTCGGCCGTGGCCTCAAGAGCGAGAAGCTCAACTACGACTTCCACAGCGTCGAATTCCAGGTCGAGAGCTACCTGCGTTATCAGGGCGAGGAGTTTTCCGGGCGTTTCGACGCCAACACCTACCTGCTGATGACCAAGGCCCTGGACTACTTCGACCCGGCGGCGAATTTCGACGATGACCTGGCGCGCACCTTCGAGGCGGCCACCGCCAAGTTCTGCGTGATGTCGTTCACCACCGACTGGCGCTTCTCCCCGGCCCGCTCGCGGGAATTGGTGGATGCGCTGATGGCCGCCAAGAAAGACGTCTGCTACCTGGAGATCGACGCACCGCAAGGCCACGACGCCTTCCTGATCCCGATCCCGCGCTACCTGCAGGCCTTTGGCAACTACATGAACCGAATAGCACTGTGAGAACGCCATGAGAGCCGACCTGGAAATCATCCAAGACTGGATCCCCGCCGGCAGCCGCGTGCTCGACCTCGGTTGCGGCGATGGCGAACTGCTGAGCTGGCTGCGCGACAACAAGCAAGTCACCGGCTATGGCCTGGAAAACGACCCGGACAACATCGCCCAGTGCGTGGCCAAGGGCATCAACGTGATCGAGCAGGACCTGGACAAGGGCCTCGGCAACTTTGCCAGCAACAGCTTCGACATCGTGGTCATGACCCAGGCGCTGCAAGCTGTGCACTACCCGGACCGGATCCTCGACGAAATGTTGCGCGTCGGCCGCCAGTGCATCATCACGTTCCCCAACTTCGGCCACTGGCGCTGCCGCTGGTACCTGGCCACCAAGGGCCGCATGCCGGTGTCGGACTTCCTGCCGTACACCTGGTACAACACGCCCAACATCCACTTCTGCACCTTTGAAGACTTCGAAGCGCTGTGCGGCGAGCGCGAAGCCAAAGTCATCAACCGCCTTGCCGTCGATCAACAGCATCGTCACGGCTGGGCGAGTAAGCTATGGCCCAACCTGCTGGGTGAGATCGGGATCTACCGGGTCAGCAGCCCGGGCCTGACGGACCACCAGATTGCCGTCTAACCATTTTCAAGGAGGACGATCATGAGTCGCCTGGCTGTTTTTCTACTCACCGCGTGCCTGAGCGTCAGCGCTATGGCGGCGGATGTTATCGACGGTAATCGCCAGAAAGAATTCGGCGATATCACCGTTCATTACAACACCTTCACCTCCAGCTTCCTGCAGCCGGAAACCGCCCAGAAAGTTGGCGTGGTGCGCAGCAAGGAGAAGGGCTTGATCAACGTGACCGTGATCAAGGGCGTAACCCCGGTGGCCGCGCAAGTGACAGGCACTATCAAGGACCTGGGCGGCAAGAGCGAGATCCTGACGTTCAAGCAAATCGACGAGAAAGGCGGGATTAATTACCTCGCGCCATACTCTGTGACACAGCGGGAATACAAGACGTTTACCATCAATGTTGAAACCGGCGGCAAAGCCCATAGCTTCCAATTCAACCAGGAACTGTTTCCGGCGCAATGATGAACCTTACTCAACTCGTACTGGCCAGCCATAACGCCGGCAAGCTCAAAGAACTCCAGGCCATGCTCGGCGACTCGGTGCAATTGCGCTCGATTGGCGAGTTCAGCCAGGTAGAGCCGGAAGAGACCGGCCTGTCGTTTGTCGAGAACGCCATCCTCAAAGCCCGCAACGCCGCGCGTATTTCCGGCCTGCCGGCACTGGCTGACGATTCGGGCCTGGCCGTGGACTTCCTGGGCGGCGCGCCTGGCATCTACTCGGCACGTTACGCCGACGGTAAAGGCGACGCGGCCAACAACGCCAAGCTGCTGGACGCCCTCAAGGACGTGCCCGACGCGATGCGCGGCGCGCAGTTCGTCTGCGTGCTGGCCCTGGTGCGTCACGCCGATGATCCATTGCCGATCCTCTGCGAAGGCTTGTGGCACGGTCGCATCCTGCATGCGGCCAGCGGCGAGCACGGTTTCGGTTATGACCCGTTGTTCTGGGTGCCGGAGCGCAATGTCTCCAGTGCCGAACTGAGCCCGGCCGACAAGAACCAGATCAGCCACCGCGCCCGCGCAATGGATTTGCTGCGCCAGCGTCTGGGCCTGAAATGACTCAGAACACCTCCGCGCAGCCACTGATTCTCGGTGGCGCGCAAACACCTCGGGCGGCCCTGCCTCACCTGCCGCCCCTGGCGCTGTATATCCACATCCCGTGGTGCGTGCGCAAATGCCCCTATTGCGACTTCAACTCCCACACCGCCAGCAAGGTGCTGCCGGAGGAAGAGTACGTCGACGCGTTGCTGGCCGACCTCGATCAGGACCTGCACGCGGTGTACGGCCGTGAGCTGAGTTCGATCTTTTTCGGCGGCGGCACCCCAAGCCTGTTCAGCGCCGTTGCCCTGGGCCGGTTGCTCAAGGGCGTGGAAGCGCGCATCCCGTTTGCCGGCGATATCGAGATCACCCTGGAAGCCAACCCCGGTACCTTCGAGCAAGAGAAGTTCGTGGCGTACCGCAAGCTGGGGATCAATCGGCTGTCGATTGGCATCCAGAGTTTCCAGCAGGAAAAACTCGAAGCCCTGGGCCGCATCCACAACGGTGACGAAGCCGTGCGTGCCGCCGGCATGGCGCGCCAGGCCGGGTTCGACAACTTCAACCTGGACTTGATGCACGGTTTGCCCGATCAGTCCCTGGAGGACGCCCTGGGCGACCTGCGCCAGGCCATTGCCCTAAAGCCCACGCATCTGTCCTGGTATCAACTGACCCTGGAACCCAACACCGTGTTCTGGAACCAGCCGCCCGTGCTGCCGGAAGACGACACCCTGTGGGACATCCAGGAAGCCGGCCAGGCGTTGCTCGCCGAACACGGTTACGCCCAGTACGAAGTCTCGGCCTACGCCCAACCGGGCCGGCCGGCGCGGCATAACCTGAACTACTGGAGCTTTGGCGATTTTATCGGTATCGGCGCCGGTGCCCACGGCAAGCTCAGCCATCCGGATGGGCGCATCGTGCGCACCTGGAAAACCCGGGCACCGAAGGACTACCTCAACCCGGCGAAAAACTACCAGGCCGGCGCGAAAGAACTGACCAACGAAGAGTTACCGTTCGAGTTCCTGATGAACGCCCTGCGCCTCACTGACGGCGTCGAAGCCAGGCTTTACGCCGAGCGTACCGGCCTCGAACTGGCCAGCCTCGATGAAGCTCGCCGCGAGGCAGAACAAAGTGGCCTGATGCAGGTCGAACCGTCACGCCTGGCGGCCACCGACCGCGGGCAACTCTTTCTCAATGACCTGCTGCAGAAGTTTTTGAGCTGATTGCTCTTAAGGAAATCAAATGGATCTGGTACTCGACCTGCTCGCCACCGTATCCCGCTGGAGCCGTAGCAACCTGTCGGAAATCTCCCTGGCGTTGGTAGGTTGCCTGCTGGTGCTGTTTGGCGCCGACATCAAGGGCTGGGTCGAAGCACGGCTGGGCAGCATCGCGGGAGCGCTGCGCGTGCCGCTGATGGCGCTGGTGTGCATGATCGGCAGCGGTGCTGCGCTGATTTATGCCACACCGTGGATTGTTCGCGGGTTGAGCCAGTTCAACAACTACAGCCTGGCGCCGGTGTTGTTGGTGGTGCTGGTGTTGATTGGGGTGGTGGCGGATCGCCGCTGACTCAAGCCCCACACAAAACAAAATGTGGGAGCTGGCTTGCCTGCGATGCAGACACCTCGGTGTATCAGTGATACCGAGGTGATGCGATCGCAGGCAAGCCAGCTCCCACAGTTGATTGCATTTCAGCTTTCGAGCTAACTACGCCTGCTTCTCGAACTTCAAATCCCAAACCCCATGCCCGAGTCGCTCGCCACGACGTTCGAACTTGGTGATCGGCCGCTCGGCCGGGCGCGGGACGCATTTGCCGTCTTCCGCCAGGTTGCGGTAGCCAGGGGCGACGTTCATCACTTCCAGCATGTACTCGGCATACGGTTCCCAGTCGGTGGCCATGTGCAGGATGCCGCCCACTTTCAGCTTGCTGCGCACCAGTTCCGCGAAGGAAGCCTGGACGATGCGGCGCTTGTGGTGGCGGCTCTTGTGCCAGGGGTCCGGGAAGAACAGCATCAGGCGGTCGAGGCTGTTGTCGGCGATGCAGCGGTTGAGCACTTCGATCGCGTCGCAGTCGTAGACCCGCAGGTTGGTCAGGCCCTGAGTCAGCACGCCGTTCAGCAGCGCACCAACACCCGGACGGTGTACTTCAACCCCGATAAAATCCTGCTCCGGCGAAGCCGCGGCCATTTCCAGCAGGGAATGGCCCATGCCGAAGCCGATCTCCAGGGAGCGTGGTGCCGAGCGGCCAAACACCTGGTCGTAATCCACCGGCGCGTCTGCCAGCGGCAGGACGAACAGCGGCGTGCCCTGCTCCAGGCCCTTTTGCTGGCCCTCGGTCATGCGACCGGCGCGCATCACAAAACTCTTGATGCGGCGGTGCTTGGACTCGTCGCCCTCTTCCAGGGTGTTCGGCGTTTCGTTTGATTCAGTCATCAATGGCTCTTACTTGATCAGACCATCCAGCGGCGAGGAGGCGCTGGCGTAAAGTTTTTTCGGCATGCGCCCGGCGAGATACGCCAGGCGGCCGGCGACAATTGCGTGGTTCATGGCTTCAGCCATCAGGACCGGCTGCTGCGCATGGGCGATCGCCGAGTTCATCAGCACCGCATCGCAACCCAGTTCCATGGCGATGGTGGCGTCGGAGGCAGTGCCCACGCCCGCATCCACCAATACCGGGATCCTGGCTTCCTCGAGGATGATCTGCAGGTTGTACGGATTGCAGATGCCCAGGCCGGAACCGATCAGGCCGGCCAGCGGCATCACCGCGATGCAGCCGATTTCCGCCAATTGACGGGCAATGATCGGGTCATCACTGGTGTAGACCATCACGTCGAAGCCTTCCTTGACCAGGGTTTCGGCGGCCTTGAGGGTTTCGATCACGTTGGGGAACAGGGTTTTCTGGTCGGCCAGCACTTCCAGCTTCACCAGGTTGTGGCCGTCGAGCAGCTCACGGGCCAGGCGGCAGGTGCGCACGGCTTCGATGGCGTCGTAGCAACCGGCGGTGTTCGGCAGGAAGGTGTAGCGATCCGGCGACAGCACTTCGAGCAGGTTCGGCTCGCCCTCGATCTGGCCGAGGTTGGTGCGGCGCACGGCGAAAGTAACGATCTCGGCGCCCGAGGCTTCGATGGCCAGGCGGGTTTCTTCCATGTCGCGGTACTTGCCGGTGCCGACCAGCAGACGCGACTGGAAGGTACGACCGGCCAGGACGAAAGGCTTGTCGCTACGAACGATGCTCATGGGAAATCCTCGAGTTGGGGTGAGGTTCTGCAGAATGCGGGTTGGCGCCCTGGAGCGCCGGACGGCTAGCCGCCGCCGATGGCGTGGACCACTTCGACCTGGTCACCCTCGGTGAGCGCGGTCTCGACGTGCTGGCTACGCGGGACGATATCCTGGTTGAGCTCCACTGCGACGCGGCGTCCGGTCAAGTCCAGACGGGTCAGCAGGGCCGCAACGGTTTCACCGTCGGGCAGTTCAAAGGGTTCGCCGTTCAACTGAATGCGCATGCCACGGGCCGCCATCGTTTTTAGGGGCCAGCATTCTAGCGTGATTGACGTTGCTGGCCCAAGCCCCTTGGTCAGGCAGCCTGTAGACGCCACGCCGCCAAACCGAGGAAGAACCAGCCCAGCAGGAACGCCAGGCCACCAAACGGGGTGATGATGCCGAGCTTGCTGATGCCGGTCATGGTCAGCACATACAGGCTGCCGGAGAACAGCAGGATGCCCACGGCAAAAGACACACCCGCCCACGTCACCAGCCTGCCCGGGATGTGCGCCGCCAACAGTGCCACGCCGAACAGCGCCAGGGTGTGCACCAACTGGTAGGTCACGCCGGTGTGGAAAATCGCCAGGTACTCGGCGCTCAGGCGGTTTTTCAGGCCGTGGGCGGCAAACGCGCCCAGGGCGACGCCGGTGAAACCGAAAAAGGCAGCCAGCATCAGAAAGCCACGCAACATGAGGAACTCCAGTCAGACTCAGGGGGCAGGGTCTGTATAATGGCCCGCTCAACGGGTTCGGCCAAGCCATCTCTATGCTGCGTCTCCTCTTCAAGCGTTTTCTCAAAGCCCTCAAGTGGTTTGCCATCGGCAGCGTGCTGCTGGTGCTGCTGTTCCGTTTCGTGCCGCCACCGGGCACTGCGTTGATGGTTGAGCGCAAGGTCGAGTCCTGGGTCGACGGCGAGCCGATTGACGTACAGCGCACGTGGGTGCCGTGGGATCAGATCTCCGACGAACTGAAAGTGGCGGTGATGGCGGGCGAAGACCAGCGCTTCCCGCAACATTGGGGTTTTGATTTCGGCGCGATCCAGGCGGCATTGCAGCATAACGAGCGCGGCGGTTCGATTCGTGGCGCCAGCACCTTGAGCCAGCAGGTGTCGAAGAATCTGTTCCTGTGGACCGGCCGCAGCTATTTCCGCAAGGGGCTGGAAGCCTGGTTTACCGGGCTGATCGAAATTCTCTGGCCCAAGCAGCGAATTCTTGAGGTGTACCTCAACAGCGTGGAATGGGATGAAGGCGTGTTCGGCGCCGAAGCGGCGGCGCGGCATCACTTTGGCGTGAGCGCCAAGGCGCTGACCCGCCAGCAGGCCAGCTACCTGGCGGCGGTGTTGCCTAATCCGCGGGTGTGGAGTGCCAGCCATCCAACGTCGTATGTCGCGCGACGGGCGGCGTGGATTCGGCAGCAGATGAGTCAGTTGGGTGGCGACAGCTATTTGAATGAGCTGAACAACTCGCGCAAGGCGCTCTGGGCTGACTGACCCACCACAAAACAAAAGTGGGAGCGGGCTTGCTCGCGAAAGCGGTGTGCCAGTCAATACCTTAGGTGACTGATCCACCGCTTTCGCGAGCAAGCCCGCTCCCACATTTCGATCGCGCTGTCCTAGCTACCTGTGTCAGGCGGCGATCGACAGTTTCAGCTTGTTCATCGCACTCTTCTCGAGCTGACGAATCCGCTCGGCCGACACGTTGTACTTCTGCGCCAGGTCGTGCAGCGTGGCTTTTTCTTCTGCCAACCAGCGCTGGTAGAGAATGTCACGGCTGCGGTCGTCCAGCACTTCCAGCGCTTCGTGCAGGTTGTGATTGGAGTTGTCGCTCCAGTCGGCATCTTCCAGCTGACGCGCCGGGTCGTACCGGTGGTCTTCCAGGTAGTTGGCCGGCGATTGGAAGGCGCTGTCGTCGTCCGCTTCGGCGGCCGGGTCGAAGGCCATGTCATGGCCGGTCAGGCGACTTTCCATCTCGCGCACTTCACGTGGCTCTACGCCGAGGCTTTCGGCCACGCGATGCACTTCTTCGTTGTTCAGCCACGCCAGGCGTTTCTTCTGGCTGCGCAGGTTGAAGAACAGTTTGCGCTGGGCCTTGGTGGTCGCGACTTTCACGATGCGCCAGTTGCGCAGGATGAATTCGTGAATTTCCGCCTTGATCCAGTGCACAGCAAACGACACCAGGCGCACACCCATTTCCGGGTTGAAGCGCTTCACAGCTTTCATCAGGCCAACGTTGCCTTCCTGAATCAGGTCAGCCTGGGCCAGGCCGTAGCCGCTATAGCTACGGGCGATATGTACGACAAAACGCAGGTGGGCGAGCACCATCTGCCGAGCCGCCCCCAAATCCTGCTCATAGTAGAGACTCTCGGCCAGTTCACGCTCCTGCTCGGGCGTCAGCAATGGAATGCTGTTGACCGTGTGCACATAGGCCTCCAGGTTCGCACCCGGGACCAGAGCATAAGCAGGTTGCAAAGAAGTGGTCATACGAAAAAACCTCCGACTCACATAACTCGTGCAGTTCAGCACTGCGAAAATTGACCGGGAACCGTAGGACAAGTTCCCTAAACCACTGATACGGTCAATACAAACGAAACCACATTACCCTGACATTAACTACTTCGGTGCCAGCTCACGTAAATGCCGTGCGACCGCAATCCAAGCACCGATATACCCCAAGAGCACTGCCCCAAGCAACAATGACAGACCATCGGCTGCCGGCACGCCGGCCAGGGCAAAATCGCTGCCGTACAAACCGGCAAGCCCCACCACCGCATCGTTCAGCCAGTTCAGGCCAAAAGCCAGTACGCCCCAGGACAAAATTCCCGCACCGAAGCCATAAAGCGCACCCATGTACAGAAAAGGCCGACGCACATAGCTGTCCGTACCGCCGACGAGTTTAATCACTTCTATCTCGGTGCGGCGGTTTTCAATATGAAGACGAATGGTATTGCCTATCACCAAAAGTAATGCAGACACCAGCAACACCGTCAGGCCGAACACAAACCGGTCGCCCAGCTTGAGAATCGCGGCCAACCGCTCTACCCAGACTAGATCAAGTTGTGCCTGTTGGACCTTCGGCAGCTCTGCGAGTTTTTGTCGCAGGGCTTCCAGGGTGGTCTTGTCGACCTCGTTCGGGGTGACCAGCACCACGCCCGGCAGCGGGTTTTGCGGCAACTCCTTGAGCGCCTCGCCCAGGCCGGACTGTTGCTGGAACTCTTCCAGGGCTTGATCGCGGCTGATGTACTCAGCCTCGGCCACACCCGGAATGCCCTTGATCTGGTCGCGCAGGGACTCACCGTCCTGGGCGCTGGCATCCAGGTTCAGGTACAGGGAAATCTGCGCCGCCCGCTGCCACGAACCGCCAAGGCGCTCGACATTGTTCAGCAGCAATGACAAGCCCATGGGCAGGCTCAAGGCCACGGCCATGACCAGGCAGGTAAAAAAGCTGCCGATCGGCTGCTTGCCGAGGCGGCGCAGGCTGTCTACCAGGCTGGCACGGTGGCTTTCGATCCAGGCATGCACCAGGGTGCCGAAATCCGGGCCATCGTCTTCGTCGCGTTTTTTCTTCTGTGGCTGCGGGTCGGCCGCCTTTGGCGCGACGCGCTCGGAAACCTTCGGGCTGCGTGTTGCACTCATACCCCAGCCTCCCCGTCACCGATCAGGCGGCCGCGTTGCAGGGTCAGCATGCGGTGGCGCATGCGGGCGATCAGCGCCAGGTCGTGACTGGCGATCAGCACGCTGGTGCCCAGGCGGTTGATGTCTTCGAACACGCCCATGATTTCTGCGGCCAGGCGCGGGTCGAGGTTACCGGTGGGTTCGTCCGCCAGCAGCAAGGCCGGGCGATGGACGATGGCGCGGGCGATGCCGACGCGCTGTTGCTGGCCGGTGGACAGGTCGCCTGGGTACAGGTCGGTCTTGTCCGACAGCGCCACGCGCTCCAGGGCCGAATCCACGCGCTTGACGATTTCGGCCTTGGACAGACCGAGAATCTGCAACGGCAAGGCGATGTTGTTGAACACCGTGCGATCGAACAGCAACTGGTGGTTCTGGAACACCACGCCGATCTGGCGACGCAGGAATGGAATCTGTGCGTTGCTGATGGTTGCCAGGTCCTGGCCCGCCAGCAGCAGTTTGCCGGTGGTTGGGCGCTCCATGGCCAGCAGCAGACGCAACAAGGTACTTTTACCGGCACCCGAATGGCCGGTCACAAACAAGAATTCGCCGCGACGCACCCGGAAACTCAGCTCATGCAAGCCGACATGCCCGTTGGCGTAGCGTTTACCGACCTGTTCGAAACGAATCATGAACGCTCCCGCTCGGCAAACAGTGCCTGTACAAAGGGTTCGGCTTCAAAAGTGCGCAGGTCGTCGATGCCTTCACCGACGCCGATGTAACGAATCGGCAACCCGAACTGCTTGGCCAGGGCGAAGATCACACCGCCCTTGGCCGTGCCGTCGAGCTTAGTCAATGCCAGGCCGGTCAGCTGGACCGTCTGGTGGAATTGTTTGGCCTGGCTGATGGCGTTCTGGCCGGTACCGGCGTCCAGCACCAGCAATACCTCGTGGGGCGCGTCGGCATCGAGCTTGCCGATGACGCGGCGAACTTTCTTCAGCTCTTCCATCAGGTTGTCTTTGGTGTGCAGGCGACCGGCGGTATCGGCGATCAGCACATCAATGTTGCGCGCCTTGGCGGCCTGCACCGCATCGAAGATCACCGAGGCCGAATCGGCGCCGGTGTGCTGGGCGATGACCGGGATCTTGTTGCGCTCGCCCCAGACCTGCAATTGCTCCACGGCGGCGGCACGGAAGGTGTCACCGGCGGCGAGCATGACTTTCTTGCCTTCCAGTTGCAGCTTCTTCGCCAACTTGCCGATGGTGGTGGTCTTGCCGGCGCCGTTGACGCCAACCACCAGGATCACAAACGGCTTTTTCTGCGTGTCGATGATCAGCGGCGCTTCCACCGGCTTGAGCATGTTGGCCAGCTCGGCCTGCAGCGACTTGTAGAGCGCATCGGCGTCGGTCAGCTGCTTGCGCGCGACCTTCTGGGTCAGGCTCTGGATGATCACGGCGGTGGCTTCGACGCCCACGTCGGCGGTCAGCAGGCGGGTTTCGATGTCCTCCAGCAGCTCGTCATCGATGGTCTTTTTGCCGAGGAACAGGCTGGCCATGCCTTCGCCGATGCTGGCGCTGGTCTTGCTCAGGCCTTGCTTGAGGCGGGCAAAGAAACCGGTCTTGCCGGTTTCGGCAGGAACAGCAGGCTCTTCGATGACTGCTGGCGCGGCGACGGAGACCGGAACAGGTTCGGCAACCATCGGTGCAGGCACCTCAACCACTGGCGGCGCCTGGACCACAACGGGCGCAGGCTCCACGAGGGCCGGAATCGGCGGCGTCACATGCGCGGCCAGCTCGTCTTCAACCAGTGCTACAGGCTCTTCTGCCACCGGCAACACCAGCCATGGCTTGTGCACTGGCTCTGGCTCTGGCTCTGGCGCAGGTTCTGGCTCAACCACCGGCTGCAACACCGGCTCGGCCATCGGCAACACCACCGGGGCCGGTGTTTCGGCAACCGGTTCGGCTTCTACTATGGATTCGGGGATCGGTTCAGCTTGAACCTGCGGCTGTTCGACGACGGTTTCCTGCGGCTTTTTGCGCAGCCATCCGAACAGGCCTTTTTTCTCGCCAGCCGCAGCTGGGGTCTTCTTGTCGTCGTTGGAACCAAACATGGAGACGGCTATCTCAAGGTAGCGACGCGCCAGGGGGCGTGCCGGTAAATAAAATTCGATGCGTAACAGACTGTTTTTTAGCCAGCTCGTTCATGCGCAACATTTTGTAAGGCCTAAATAGAGCCTTAACAAGACAGCCATAGTGGCCGTCCCTAGGTCGGACCAGTATCCTAGCACCTCCTCGCCCGCCGACGCTAAGACCAAGCGGGCAGCCCAACAGGTTTAAAAACGAATGAATGCTCTAGCCCGCCGCGCCGCAGGCCTGCTGCTCAGCACAGTTTGTCTGCCCCTTTCAGCTTTGGCTGCCGACCCACAACCCACCCATGAATTCACCCTGGACAACGGCCTCAAGGTCGTCGTGCGCGAAGACCATCGCGCCCCGGTGGTGGTTTCCCAGGTCTGGTACAAGGTTGGCTCCAGCTACGAAACCCCGGGCCAGACCGGTTTGTCCCACGCCCTGGAACACATGATGTTCAAGGGCAGCGCCAAGGTCGGCCCCGGCGAGGCTTCGTTGATCCTGCGTGACCTGGGCGCCGAAGAAAACGCCTTCACCAGCGACGACTACACCGCCTACTACCAAGTGCTGGCCCGTGACCGCCTGGGCGTCGCCTTCGAGCTGGAAGCCGACCGCATGGCCAGCCTGCGCTTGCCGGCCGACGAGTTCAGCCGCGAGATCGAGGTGATCAAGGAAGAGCGCCGGATGCGCACCGACGACAACCCGATGTCCAAGGCCTATGAGCGCTTCAAGGCCATGGCCTACCCGGCCAGCGGCTACCACACGCCGACCATCGGCTGGATGGCCGACCTGGACCGCATGAAGGTTGAAGAGCTGCGCCACTGGTACCAATCCTGGTACGTGCCGAACAACGCCACCCTGGTAGTGGTGGGCGACGTAACCCCGGATGAAGTCAAAACCCTGGCCCAGCGCTATTTCGGCCCGATCCCCAAGCGCGACGTCCCCCCGGCGAAAATCCCGCTGGAACTGGCCGAGCCCGGTGAACGCCTGCTGACTATGCATGTACAGACCAAACTGCCGAGCGTGATCCTTGGTTTCAACGTGCCGAGCCTGGCCACCGCTGAAGACAAACGCTCGGTCAACGCCCTGCGCCTGATCTCGGCCCTGCTGGACGGCGGCTACAGCGCGCGCATCTCGACACAACTGGAGCGCGGCGAAGAGCTGGTGTCCGGCGGCTCGTCGAGCTACGACGCCTACACCCGCGGTGACAGCCTGTTCACCCTGACTGCCACACCGAACCTGCAAAAGAAAAAGACCGTGGCCCAGGCTGAAGCCGGCCTGTGGCGCCTGCTGGATGAGCTGAAGGCCAAGCCACCGAGCGCTGAAGAACTGGAGCGTATCCGCGCCCAGGTCATCGCCGGCGTGGTTTACCAGCGCGACTCGATCACCAGCCAGGCCACTGCCATCGGCTCCCTGGAGACGGTGGGCCTGTCCTGGAAACTCATGGACACCGAGCTGGCCGAGCTGCAAAGCGTCACCGCCGAAGATATCCAGAAAGCTGCACGCACCTATTTCACCCGCGAACGTCTCAGCGTCGCCCATGTCTTGCCTGAGGAGACCGCTCATGAGTGAACGTAAAAACAACCGCCTGGTGCTGCCCGGCCTGATCGTGGTGACTTTGGCTGCGGCCTGCGCGGTGTACTTGCTGCGCCCCAGCGAATCCGTCGCCAGCCAGGCGCTGGAGCAGGCCAAGTCCGCCAACAAGCTGCAATCCCTGGCCGAGCTGGACGACAAGGCGCCGACCAACCGCAAGCTCGACGTGCAAACCTGGACCACCGCCGAAGGCGCCAAGGTGCTGTTCGTCGAAGCCCATGAACTGCCGATGTTCGACATGCGCATCCTGTTCGCCGCCGGCAGCAGCCAGGACGGCGCAACACCAGGCCTGGCGCTGTTGACCAACGCAATGCTCAACGAAGGCGTGCCGGGCAAGGACGTCAGCCAGATTGCCGCCGGTTTCGACGGCCTGGGGGCTGATTTCAGCAATGGCGCCTACCGCGACATGGCGCTGGTTTCCCTGCGCAGCCTGAGCGCCAGCGACAAGCGTGACGCCGCCCTGTCACTGTTTGACGACGTGATCGGCAAGCCGACCTTCCCGGCAGACTCCCTGGCGCGGATCAAGAACCAGCTGCTGGCGGGCTTCGAGTACCAGAAACAGAATCCCGGCAAACTGGCGAGCATCGAGCTGTTCAAGCAGCTCTATGGCGACCACCCTTACGCGCACCCGAGCGAAGGCAACGCCGAGAGTGTGCCGAAGGTGACTCTTGCGCAATTGAAGGACTTCCACGCCAAGGCCTACGCCGCCGGCAACGCAGTGATTTCCGTAGTCGGCGATCTGACCCGCGCCGAAGCCGAAGCCATGACCGCCAAGGTTTCCGCGTCCCTGCCAAAAGGCCCGGCGCTGGCGAAAATCGCCCAACCGGTCGAGCCCAAGGCTGGCACCACGCACATCGAGTTCCCGTCCAAGCAGACAACCCTGCTGCTGGCGCAACTGGGTATCGACCGTGCCGACCCGGATTACGCCGCGCTGTCCCTGGGTAACCAGATTCTCGGCGGCGGTGGCTTCGGCACCCGTTTGATGAGCGAAGTGCGCGAGAAACGCGGCCTGACCTACGGCGTATACTCCGGCTTCTCGCCGATGCAGGTACGCGGCCCGTTCATGATCAACCTGCAAACCCGCGCCGAAATGAGCGCCGGCACGCTGCGATTGGTGCAGGACGTACTCGCCGACTACCTCAAGACCGGCCCGACACAGAAAGAACTCGATGACGCCAAGCGCGAACTGGCCGGCAGCTTCCCGCTGTCCACCGCGAGCAACGCCGATATCGTCGGGCAGCTGGGCGCCATGGGTTTCTACAACCTGCCGCTGAGCTACCTGGAAGATTTCATGAAACAATCCCAGGCGCTGACCGTTGACCAGGTCAAAGCTGCTTTGAACAAACATTTGAGTGCCGACAAGATGGTCATCGTGACCGCCGGCCCGACGATTGCGCAAAAGCCACTACCGCCCCCCACTGATAAACCCGCCGAGCAACCGCTCGGGGTTCCGGAGCATTAATGGCCCGTCCATCCCGTCCCAAAAAACCTGTCCACAACGTTCACAACGGTGTGGGCCAACTGCGCATCATCGGCGGAGAGTGGGGCAGCCGTAAGCTGAGCTTCCCTGATGTCGTGGGCCTGCGCCCGACGCCAGACCGCGTGCGTGAAACCCTGTTCAACTGGCTCGCGCCGTACATCGCCGGGGCCAAGGTGCTGGACCCGTTCGCGGGTAGCGGCGCGTTGTTCCTGGAGTCGCTGTCCCGTGGCGCGGCGCTGGGCCAGGCGCTGGATGCCAGCAATGTGGCGGTCGCCAGCCTCAAGGAACACCTGGGCACGCTGCGTTGCACCACCGGGCAAGTGCAGACGGCTGATGCGTTGCGCTACCTGGAAACCCAGGAAGCCCGTGAGTTTGATGTGGTGTTTCTTGATCCGCCGTTCAACCAGAACCTGCTGCCGACTGTATGTGCGCTGCTGGAAGAGCGTCAGTGGTTGGCGCCGGATGCCTGGATCTACACGGAAAGCGAAACCGCACCGTCCACACTCGGCCTGCCGGGCACGTGGCGCCTGCACCGCGAGCAGAAATCCGGGCGGGTGTATTACGCGTTGTGGCAACGTACGACACAAAGCTAACCCTGTGGCGAGGGAGCTTGCTGTGGCGAGGGAGCTTGCTCCCGCTGGGCTGCGCAGCAGCCCCAAAGCAGGCGACCGAGTTTTCTGAGAGATTGAGGGGGCGGTTTTAGGGCCGCTTCGCGGCCCAGCGGGAGCAAGCTCCCTCGCCACAGCAAGCTCCCTCTCCACAGGTTGCTCATCCGCTCTGCCACCTGCCGCGAGAACCATCGTGTCAAAAACGCCCGACCGCTTTACCCCCGCCTTCGGCCTCGGCAACCCGCACCTGCAAACGTTGTGGGGACCGCTGTGGCGCAAAACCACGCACATCGAACGCCAGCGCGAACGGCTGTGGCTGGCAGACGGCGACTTTCTCGACCTCGACTGGCATGGGCCGCATGACGCAACCACCCCGCTGGTGCTGGTACTGCACGGGCTGACCGGCTCGTCCAACTCGCCCTATGTAGCCGGCCTGCAAAAAGCCCTCGCAACCCAAGGCTGGGCCAGCGTCGCGCTGAACTGGCGTGGCTGCTCCGGCGAACCCAACCTGCTTGCCCGCAGCTACCATTCCGGCGCCAGTGAAGACCTGGCCGAAACCATCGCTCACCTGCGGGCCAAGCGCCCGTTGGCGCCGCTGTATGCGGTGGGGTATTCACTGGGCGGGAATGTGCTGCTCAAGTACTTGGGCGAAACCGGCGAAGCCTGCGGGCTGCAAGGTGCGGCAGCCGTGTCGGTACCGTTTCGCCTGGATCAGTGCGCCGATCGCATTGGCCTGGGCTTTTCTCGGGTTTATCAGAAGCATTTCATGCGCGAAATGCTGGCCTATATCCGCGTCAAACAAAGCCGGTTTCTCAAGGATGGCCGCGAGGCAGGCCTGAAAACCCTCGCCGACCTGGGCTCGCTGGAGAAGATGCGCACGTTCTGGGACTTTGACGGCCGCGTCACCGCGCCGCTGCACGGGTTCCTCAGTGCCGAGGACTACTACCGCCGCGCCTCCAGCCGCTACTACCTCGGGTCGATTCGCACGCCGACGCTGATCATCCAGGCAGCAGACGATCCCTTCGTGTTCGCCCACAGCCTGCCCGAGGCCAGCGAACTGTCGGATTGCACCGAGTTCGAACTGCTGGCCAAGGGCGGGCATGTCGGGTTTGTGGATGGCTCGCTGAAACAGCCAACTTACTACCTGGAACGAAGAATCCCGGAGTGGCTACTGACACAACGCCGATAAAAATGTGGGAGCTCCCACATTTTGGCTCAGACCGGGTCAGGCAGACCTCAGTCGCCTGTTGCAACTTCCCGCTTTGGATCAGTGATCCACTCGCTCCACGACCCCGCGTACAACTTGCCCAACGGGTAACCCGCCAGGCACAGCGCAAACAGGTTGTGGCAGGCAGTCACGCCCGAGCCGCAGTAGGCCACCAGGTCATCCGGCGAGCGGTCTTGCAGCTTGGCGGCGAAGCGTTGCTTGAGCTGGTCCGCCGGCAGGAAACGGCCGTCGCTGCCCAGGTTTTCATTGAATGCGGCACATTGCGCGCCGGGGATATGCCCGGCAACCGGGTCGATCGGCTCTACTTCACCACGAAAACGCGGCTGGGCGCGGGCGTCGATCAGGGTCAGGCCGGGCTGGCCAAGGCGTTTCTGCAGGTGTTCGGCGTCCAGTTGCAAGTGGTTGTCCGGCGTGCCGCTGAAGGTGCCGGGCTCGATCACCGGCGCATCCAGGCTCAGCGGGAAGCCCGCCGCGTGCCAGGCTTTCAGGCCGCCATCGAGGATGAACACGCCGTCGCGCTTGCCCAGCCAGGCCAGCAGCCACCAGGCACGGGCGGCATAGGCACCCGGGCCGTCGTCATACAAAACGATATCGCTGTCGGCGTTAACGCCCCATGCCCGCAGTTGCCGGATAAACGCATCCGGCGCCGGCAACGGATGGCGACCGGTCACGCCCTTGATTATCGGCCCGCTGAGGTGGCGCTCCAGGTCGGCATACTGCGCCCCTTCGATATGCCCTTCGGCGTAGCTGCACAGGCCGTAGTCCGGGTCTTCCAGGGCAAAGCGGCAATCGAGGATCACCAGCCCGCCGGACTTCTGGCGCTCGGCCAGTTGCTGGGGGCTGATCAGTTGGGCAAGCGGCATGACTGACTCCTGTGGCTAGGTTAGCGTTCGGGAAACATCCTACTTCACTTCTTCCAGCGCCTGATTCAACGGCACGTAAAACTCTTTGAACAGTGCATCCACCGCGTCCTTGGCCTTGGGGGTGATAAACCCGGCTTCCAGCACCAGCACCTGGTACACACCGCGCTTGATGGCCTCAGCGCTCAGGTGCGTGGACTTTTCATTGGTGGTGCACAGGAAACGCACCCACGAGGTGAGGATGATCCAGGCGTTGAGGGTCAGGGCTTCGGTTTGCACCGGGTCCATGTTCAGGATGCCGGCATCGACAAACCCCTGGTAGATGGCTGCGCCCTGGATCAGGCAACGCTGGGAGAACCGCCGATAGCCGGTGGCCAGCTCCGGGTCGCTTTCCAGCAGGTGTTCGAGGTCACGGTGCAGGAAGCGGTAGCGCCACATGCCGGCCAGCACCGCCTGCAGGTAGAAGCGCTTGTCTTCCACGGTCACCGCACGGCCCTGGGGCGGGCGCAGGAAGCTGTCCACCAACGCTTCGTACTCACGAAACAGCACTGCGATAATCGCCTGCTTGTTGGGGAAGTGGTAGTACAGGTTGCCCGGGGAAATTTCCATATGGGCGGCGATATGGTTGGTGCTGACACTGCGCTCGCCCTGCTGGTTAAACAGCTCCAGGCTGGTTTGCACAATACGCTCGCTGGTCTTTACTCGTGGTGCCATGGGAAATCAACTTCTAGACCCGTGATGGCGGCATCTTACGGACTATCCTTGTCCGGATAAATCGGCACGTTGTGCAATGTTATTTGACAATTTAGAGCAATGACTCTAAAAACTGAAGCATTCCAATAACAATCGGGAACTTCGCCATGTCTGCCAACGTTGCCTACCTGCAAGATTCCCAGGCGCTGGACCAGCTCCAGGAACTGTTCGACGCCCAGCGCCAAGCCTACGCCGCCAACCCGATGCCGCCGGCCGCCCAGCGCCAGCAATGGCTCAAGGCCTTGCGCGAGCTGTTGAGTGACGAGCGCCAGGCGCTGATCAACGCCATCAGCAGTGATTTCAGCCACCGCAGCGCCGACGAAACCCTGTTCGCCGAACTGATGCCCAGCCTGCATGGCATTCACTACGCCAGCAAACACCTCAAGGGCTGGATGAAACCTTCCCGCCGCGCTGTAGGCATTGCCTTCCAGCCCGCGTCCGCCAAGGTCATCTATCAACCCCTGGGTGTGGTCGGGGTGATCGTGCCCTGGAACTACCCGTTGTACCTGGCCATCGGCCCGCTGGTGGGTGCATTGGCGGCCGGCAACCGGGTGATGCTCAAGCTCAGCGAATCCACCCCCGCCACCGGCCAGTTGCTCAAGGCGCTGCTGGCGAAGATCTTCCCCGAGGACCTGGTGTGCGTGGTGCTCGGCGAGGCTGAAGTGGGCATGGCGTTTTCCAAGCTGCGCTTTGACCACCTGCTGTTCACCGGCGCCACCAGCATCGGCAAGCACGTGATGCGCGCGGCGGCCGAACACCTGACGCCGGTCACCCTGGAACTGGGCGGCAAATCACCGGCGATTGTTTCCGCCGACGTGCCGCTCAAGGACGCCGCCGAACGCATCGCCTTCGGCAAGGCGCTGAATGCCGGGCAAACCTGCGTGGCGCCGGACTATGTGCTGGTGCCGGAAGACCGTGTAGACGGCTTCGTCGAGGCCTACAGCAAGGCGGTCCGCGGGTTCTATCCGACCCTGGCCGACAACCCGGACTACACCGCCATCATCAACGAACGACAGTTGGCCCGGCTCAACGGCTACGTGAAAGACGCCACCGACAAGGGTGCCACCCTGGTCCCACTGTACGACCAGGGCCAGGACCGCCGCATGGCCCACAGCCTGCTGCTGAATGTCAGCGACGAGATGACCGTGATGCAGGACGAAATCTTCGGCCCGGTGCTGCCGATCGTGCCGTATCGCGGCCTCGACCAAGCCTTCGCCTACATCAATCAGCGCCCTCGCCCACTGGCGCTGTATTACTTCGGCTACGACAAGGCGGAACAGAACCGCGTACTGCACGAAACCCATTCCGGCGGCGTGTGCCTGAACGACACGTTGCTGCACGTAGCCCAGGACGACATGCCCTTCGGCGGCATCGGCCCGTCGGGCATGGGCCATTACCACGGTCATGAAGGTTTCCTGACCTTCAGCAAGGCCAAGGGCGTGCTGATCAAGCAACGCCTGAACGCGGCCAAGCTGATTTACCCGCCCTACGGCAAATCCATCCAGAAGTTGATCCAGAAGCTGTTCGTCCGCTAACAAACCCATCACCGGGATAACAATAAGAATGAACCCTAGCCTGACTGAATCACCCGCGCTGTCACGGCGCGGCGTCTTGAAACTCGGCCTGTGCGCCAGTGCTTTCCTGGCCACCGCCGGGCTGGGCGCCAGCCTCAGCGGCTGCTCCAGCAGCACCCCGGCCAGCGGCTTTGCGATGTTGCGCAGCAGTGACCTGCCGTTTTTGCGGGCAGTGATTCCGGTGCTGCTGGAGGGCGTGGCCAGCGCCGAGATAGTGGTGGCCGGCATCGACGACACCCTGAAAAAGCTCGACTTCAGCCTGCAACACCTGTCGCCCGAGATGTTCAAGCTGACCCAGCAACTGTTCGACGTCTTGGGCATGGCCATCACCCGTGGGCCCCTGACCGGCGTGTGGGGCAGCTGGGAAAACGCCAGCGGCGAACAGATCCGCAACTTCCTGCACCGTTGGGAAAACAGCTACCTGAACCTGCTGCGCATGGGCCAGGGCTCGTTGCTCAAGCTGGTGATCATGGCCTGGTATTTCCGCCCCGAGTCCTGGGCGCATTGCGGCTACCCCGGCCCACCGAAAATCTGATCTGCATCCCGATAAAAACAAGAGACGACCCTGATGCCCGTACCTGATCTGTTCCGCGATGGCATGGCCCGCGGCTGGAAGACCCACAATGGCGCCGCCCTCGACCAGGACCTGACCCTGGAAGCCGACGTCGCGATCATCGGCAGCGGCGCCGGCGGCGGCACCACCGCTGAAATCCTCAGCGCCGCCGGCTACAAGGTGCTGCTGATCGAAGAAGGCCCGCTGAAAACCAGCAACGACTTCAAGCTGCTGGAAGACGAGGCCTACGCCAGCCTCTACCAGGAAGGCATCGGCCGCATGAGCAAGGACGGCGCTATCACCATCCTGCAGGGCCGCGCGGTCGGCGGCACCACGCTGATCAACTGGACCTCAAGCTTCCGCACCCCGGACCCGACCCTCGCCCACTGGGCCAGCGAGTACGCGGTCAAGGGCCACAGCAGCGCCGAAATGGCGCCCTGGTTCGAAAAAATGGAACAACGCCTGGGCATCGCGCCTTGGGCCATGCCACCGAATGCCAACAATGACGTGATCCGCAAGGGCTGCGAAAAGCTTGGCTACAGCTGGCACGTGATCCCGCGCAATGTGCGCGGCTGTTTCAACCTGGGGTATTGCGGCATGGGTTGCCCGGTCAACGCCAAGCAATCAATGCTGGTGACCACCATTCCGTCCACCCTGGAGAAAGGCGGCGAGTTGCTGTACCTGGCCCGTGCCGAACGCCTGAAGTTCAGCGGCGACACCATCACCAGCCTCGAATGCGTGGCCATGGATCAGTATTGCGTGGCACCCACCGGCCGCAAGATCACAGTCAAAGCCAAGCATTACGTACTGGCCGGCGGCGGCATCAACAGCCCGGCGCTGCTGCTGCGCTCGGACGCGCCCGATCCCCACTCGCGCCTGGGCAAGCGAACCTTTTTACACCTGGTGAATTTTTCCGCCGGGTTGTTCGACGAGGTGATCAACCCGTTCTACGGCGCGCCGCAGTCGATTTATTCCGATCACTTCCAATGGCAGGACGGCACTACCGGCAAAATGTCCTACAAGCTCGAAGTACCGCCACTGCATCCGGGCCTGGCCAGCACCTTGCTCGGCGGGTACGGCACGCAGAACGCGCTGGACATGGGTCAACTGCCGAAAACCCACGCCATGCTTGCGCTGCTGCGGGACGGCTTCCACCCCGACAGCCCGGGTGGCACAGTCGAATTACGCGGCGATGGCACACCGGTGCTCGATTATCAGGTTTCGCCCTACGCCTGGGACGGCCTGCGCCGGGCATTCCACAGCATGGCGGAGATTCAGTTTGCCGGCGGCGCCAAGTCGGTGATGCCGCTGCACGGCGATGCGCGCTACGTGAACACCTTGGCTGAAGCCCGCAGCATGATCGACGGGTTGAACCTCGAATTACACCGAACCCGGCTCGGCAGCGCTCATGTAATGGGCGGTTGCGCGATGGGGGAAGAACCGAAAAACGCCGTGGCCGACAGCCTGGGGCGCCATCATCAACTGCGCAACTTGTCGATCCACGATGGCTCGCTATTCCCCACCAGCATTGGCGCTAACCCGCAGTTATCGGTGTATGGATTGACGGCGCAACTGGCGACGGCATTGGCCGAACGTCTGAAAACGGCCTGAAAAAACCGGGTATTCGCGGTGTCTATAGTGCTTTCTTCTGAATAAGTTGACTTGGCCGACCGGGATGGCTGCGATACCATCCGGTTCCCCAACGGACTCCGCCAGGACGACGCGATGAACCGAGTGTTGTACCCAGGTACCTTCGACCCAATCACCAAGGGCCATGGCGATCTGGTCGAACGCGCCTCGCGCTTGTTCGACCATGTGATTATCGCGGTCGCTGCCAGCCCCAAGAAAAACCCGCTGTTTCCCCTGGAACAGCGCGTGGAGCTGGCCCGTGAGGTCACCAAGCATCTGCCCAACGTTGAAGTGGTCGGCTTCTCGACGCTGCTGGCGCACTTCGCCAAGGAACAGAACGCCAATGTGTTCCTGCGCGGCCTGCGGGCGGTGTCGGACTTCGAATACGAATTCCAGCTGGCCAACATGAACCGCCAACTGGCGCCGGACGTGGAAAGCCTGTTTCTTACGCCTTCGGAACGTTATTCGTTCATTTCCTCGACGTTGGTCCGGGAAATCGCGGCGTTGGGCGGGGATATCACCAAGTTCGTGCACCCGGCTGTGGCGGATGCTCTCACCCTGCGATTCAAGAAATAATCCCGGACAGTAGGAGCTGGCTTGCCAGCGATCCAGGCGCCACGGTGCAACTGCCCCATCGCCATCGCCGGCAAGCCGGCTCCTACTGTCCATCGCTGTGACTCGCACTGCGGGCGCCAATGCGGCACAATTGCGCGCATTAGTTTTCAGATGCCTTGGCTGACAGCCCTGGCAGGAGTTTCCATGTCCCTGATCATCACCGACGATTGCATCAACTGCGACGTCTGCGAACCCGAGTGCCCGAACGCTGCCATTTCCCAGGGTGAAGAGATCTATGTGATCGACCCCAACCTGTGCACCCAGTGTGTCGGCCACTACGACGAACCCCAGTGCCAGCAGGTTTGCCCGGTGGATTGCATTCCGCTGGACGAGGCTCATCCGGAAACGGAAGAGCAACTGATGGAGAAGTACCGGTTGATTACCGGGAAGGCCTAAGTCCCTTGGCGCTTCATTAAGCCCCTTCGCGAGCAAGCCCGCTCCCACATTCGACCGAGTTCCACCTTTGGAATGCAGTCGAATGTGGGAGCGGGCTTGCTCGCGAATAGGCCATCAGCAGCACCACAAATTGTCAGCTCTGACACTTCGGGCAAAACACACTCGCCCGCTGCCCCAGCATCACGTTGCGCAATTCGGTCCCACAGACCTTGCACGCCTCGCCACCACGGCCATAGACGAACAATTCCTGCTGGAAATACCCCGGCTGCCCGTCGCCGCCGATAAAGTCCCGCAGCGTGGTGCCGCCGCGCTCGATGGCCGCCGCCAGGATGCGCTTGATCTCGATCGCCAGCTTCAGGTAACGCCCACGGGAAATGCCCTTGGCTTCCCGACGCGGATCAATCCCGGCGGCAAACAGCGCTTCCGTCGCATAGATATTGCCCACGCCCACCACCACCGCGTTGTCCATGATGAACGGCTTCACCGCCATCGAGCGTCCACGGGACAGCTGGAATAGCCGCTCGCCGTCGAACAGGTCGGTCAACGGCTCCGGCCCCAGGCGGATCAGCAGCTCGTGGTTCAGCGGGTCGAGGCTCCAGAGCATCGCGCCAAAGCGTCGCGGGTCGGTGTAGCGCAGGGCCAGGCCCGACTCCAGTTCTATATCCACATGCTCATGCTTGGCCGCCGGGCTGCCGGCTTCCACCAGGCGCAAATTGCCCGACATGCCCAAGTGGCTGATCAGCGTGCCGACCTCGGCATTGATCAACAAATACTTGGCCCGCCGCTCCACCAGCACGATGCGTTGCCCGGACAGCCGCACATCCAGGTCTTCCGGGATCGGCCAGCGCAGGCGCCGCTCACGCACCACCACACGGCTGACCCGCTGGCCTTCCAGGTGCGGCGCAATTCCGCGCCGGGTGGTTTCGACTTCCGGTAACTCGGGCATGTGTACCTCTTGGAAAAAGGGTTAGTGCGCGCCCAGCTCGCGGATCGACAACTTCAAACTCTCGAAGTCGTAGTCCGACAGGCCGATATGGTCCAGCACCAGCGGGCCGATGGCGTTCCACTCATGGTCATCCACCTGGTTGCCCAGCACGCGGTACGACGCACAAATGTGCTCGGCCATTTTCAGGATCGCCAGCAGGTTTTTCAGCTGCGGCTTCTGGTTGGACTCGTCGCTGAAAATCGCCAGGGCATTGTGGTGATTGGCGATGGCATCGGTCACATGTTCCGGCAGGCGCCAGGATTTGGCGGTGTAGTAACCCACCACGGCATGGTTGGTGTTGAACGCCTGGTTCTCGGTGTCGACCACACGGCACTCCGGGCCGGCGTTGGCATAGGCCTCTTCCAGCACACTCATGTAGTTCGGGAAACGCTTGAGCATCAACGGCACGCCACAATCGTGGAACAGCCCCAATGCGTAGGCTTCATCGACCGCCTGGCTGCCGGTGCGCTTGGCCAGGGCCAGGCAGGTCATGGCCACGTCCTGGGCGGTGTCCCAGAAACGGTTGAGGGTGACGATGGTGTCGTCGCTCATCTCGCCCTTGATCGACTGCGCGTTGATCAGGTTGACGATGGAGCGGCTGCCCAGCAGGTTCACCGCGCGCTGGATCGAGACGATCTTGTTGCTCAGACCGTAATACGGCGAATTGACGATCTTCAGCAGCGAGCCGGAGAGGCCCGGGTCCTGGGCGATCAACCGGGCGATCACTTCCAGGTCCGGATCGGGCATGTACTGCTCCATCTGCAAATCCACCATGATTTGCGGTTGAGGCGGCACACTGATGCCTTGGAGGCTCTGTTGGATCTGTTCGGCGGATAGCTCTTGGGACATAGGGGGCACACTCTGGACTAGGCGGCGATTCTAACCTTTATGGCAACCGGGCTGACACCTCAAAAACCCGAACTGAAACCGGACCGAATGTGGGAGCTGGCTTGCCTGCGATGCAGACGGCTCGGTCTTTCAGATAACCGAGGTGATGCTATCGCAGGCAAGCCAGCTCCCACAGGGACATCACAACCCACATGTCCGGCGGCACCGCCAAGTACTGCACAACACGGTATACTCCCGCTCTTTTTTCCGGAGCGACGTCATGTCCCTGCCAAGCCTGCGTCTCAAAGCCAACGCCGATCGTCGTTTGCGCAACGGCCACCTGTGGGTCTACAGCAACGAAATCGATGTGGCCGCCACACCTCTTCACGGCTTCCAGGCAGGCGACCAGGCGATCCTGGAAGCAGCCGGCGGCAAGACCCTCGGCATCGTGGCCATGAGCCCGAACAACCTGATCTGCGCCCGCCTGCTGTCCCGCGACATCAAGTTGCCGCTGGACAAGTCGCTGCTGGTGCACCGCATCAACGTCGCCCTGTCCCTGCGTGACCGCCTGTTCGACAAGCCGTTCTACCGCCTGGTGTACGGCGATTCCGACTTGTTGCCAGGCCTGGTGGTCGACCGTTTCGGCGACATCCTGGTGGTGCAGATCGCTTCGGCGACCATGGAAGCCCACAAGGAAGACGTGATTGCCGCACTGACCCAAGTGCTCAAGCCAAGCGGCATCCTGTTCAAGAACGACTCCGCCGCGCGTGATGCCGAAGGCCTCAACCGCTACGTCGAAACCGTGTTCGGCCTGGTGCCGGAGTGGGTGGCACTGGAAGAAAACGGCGTGAAGTTCGAAGCGCCGGTGATCCAGGGCCAGAAGACCGGCTGGTTCTACGACCACCGCATGAACCGCGCCCGCCTGGCCCCGTATGCCAAAGGCAAACGCGTACTCGACCTGTACAGCTACATCGGCGGCTGGGGCGTGCAAGCGGCCGCCTTCGGTGCCAGTGAAGTGTTCTGCGTCGACGCCTCCGCCTTCGCCCTCGACGGCGTGGAGCGCAACGCGGCACTGAACGGCGTTGCCGAGAAAATGACCTGCATCGAAGGCGACGTGTTCGAAGCCCTCAAAGAGCTGAAAGCCAGCGAAGAGCGTTTCGACGTGATCGTCGCCGACCCGCCTGCCTTCATCAAGCGCAAGAAAGACATGAAGAACGGCGAAGGCGCCTACCGCCGCCTGAACGAGCAAGCCATGCGCCTGCTCAGCAAGGACGGCATCCTGGTCAGCGCTTCGTGCTCGATGCACTTGCCGGAAGACGACCTGCAAAACATCCTGCTGACCAGCGCCCGTCACCTGGATCGCAACATCCAGATGCTGGAACGCGGCGGCCAGGGCCCGGACCACCCGGTGCACCCGGCGATTGCCGAGACCCGGTATATCAAGAGCATTACTTGCCGGTTGTTGCCGAATAGCTAAGTTATTCCCGCGATGCTGCCCGACTGGCTCCGGGCAGCATCAATTCACAAAGCCGCGCCTTCAAATAAAAGCAAACTTTTTAATTTCTTGTACAACGTCAAAAACCACATATAGCTTCATCGTTACAGCAAAAACATACTACAACGCCAGCAGAATCCTCCTACGCCTCCTGACTAGATAAATCTAAAACCAGCGCCTAGCCTAGTTTCTGTCACAATCATTTTGTGTGACAGCCATTTAACTTAATGAAATGGAGAGCTGATATGAAGGCAATCGTTCTTGAGTCAAAAGCACTGGCAGCATTCGCATTGATTGGAATGCCTAAATAAGTCGTTGATGACAAGCTGGGTTGTACGCCAACCCAGCCCTAAGAACGGGAAGAAAACAATGCACATAAATCCCAACTTATTTTTCTTAACCAAATCACAACATCTGATCATCTGGAACTACAAAACTCATGAGCAATTTGAATTAGATCGCGCGCACTCGCAGCGACTGCTAGAACTAATATACGACCTTTCGCTTTATAACCCTGAGTTTGAGATCGACTCGACGTTCACTCACCATGCAATTATTCAACAAGGTGCGCCAACGTTAGATAACCAGTGGGGGTGGGATGACTTGTCGAGGATATTCCACATCGGTACAAAAGACTTATCAGACGCTGATCAACCTACAGACAGCGTCAGTTGGGCAGCTCATTATTTGGCCCACTGCCAGGGCGTAATGCGCAAGAGTCCTCCTGACTCGAATCGGTTCGCCCATCTCCAATCAGAAGACTTTATCAGTCTGCCGCAACCCTCACCAAACGAATCTCTCAGAACATACCCGTTACTGCAACACACGTTAATTAAGCGAAAAACCTGCCGCACCTATTTAAACAAAAGCATTTCTTTAGAAGACCTGAGTACGCTGCTCTACCTGTCTCTAGGGCACTTGAAAGAACGCCTGCAAGACACCTCGCATTTAACGCCCCCCTCTTTCCGCGCTAGACGAAGCAGCCCGTCAGGTGGTGGATTAAGCTCCAGCGAAGGTTATGTGTATGCGTACAACATAAGAGGCGTAAATCCCGGACTTTATTATTACCACCCGGAGTTACACGCACTCAGGCTGATTCGTCGACTACAAGAGCCTCTTGGAAACTACCTTAACGGCCAGCACTTCATCGACAATCTTCCGTTTGGTATTTTCATTACATCACGATTCGACAAACTGTGGTGGAAGTACCCACACTCCAGAGCCTACCGAGTTGCCCTGATAGAGGCCGGACACATCTCACAAACAGCTCAGCTCATTTCAACCGCCATGGGGCTTAATACTTGGATTTCCTCCGCTCTCAACGACACCAAGATCGAGAAAGCCCTTGGCATACAGGACCTTAAAGAGCAGTTGGTACTTTTCGTAGGCGCCGGTTACAGCGACGGTCAGGTTTTCAGCGATGAATTCGAAAAGCTTTTGACGACTGATTGAGGCCTTGGCGATGCAGCCTTTTACAGCATGCCTTTGGAAGAGAATGGCTCCACCTTTATTGATTGAATTCTCGCCACCCAAGGCTAATATCGGTTTTTGGCACCCCACCGGAAATAAAAACAATGTCTGAGTCTTCCTGCTCGCCCTTACTCGGCAGCGAGATAAAACGCCACCAATTCTCACGCTTCATCCTCATCACTTGCATCTCACTTATCAGCTTCTTCCCGATCAACATCCTGCTGCCCTCCTTCCCCGCCTTGGCTGAAAGGTTCGATACACCCACCGCCGATGTGGCGCTGTCCATCAGCCTGTTCACGTTGGTTTTTTCGATTTCCCAACTGGTCGCCGGACCGCTGTCGGATAAATGGGGCCGCAAGGAAGTCCTGCTCGGTTGCATCACGCTGTCGATCCTGGGTGCGATAGGTTGCGCATTATCGACGGACTACCTGAGCTTCCTGCTGTTTCGCTCGGTCCAGGCCATGGGTTGCGGCTTCTTCGTACTGGGCCACGCGTTAGTGGAGGACCTGTTCGAAGAACAGGATCGCGCCCGTGTGCGCCTCTACTACATGACCCTGAGCGGGTCGTTCGTCGCCTTGTCACCGCTGATCGGCTCCTGGTTGCAAACCACCTTCGACTGGCAAGGCAGTTTCTATGGGTTCGCACTGATGGCGTCGGGCATGTTGATCCATGCGTTCTGCATACTGCCCTCCAAGTCCGCCAGCCCGCACCGCACGCAGGTGTCGATCATCGGCACGCTGAAAGATGTCGCAACCAATCGCGACTTCCTGCGTTACTGGTGGATCGCCGCGTTGGTGTTCGCCTGCTACTTCGCCTTGATCAGCGTGACACCGTTGATTTTCATGGACTCGCTGAAACTCTCCGAATACCAGTACGCACTGGTACTCATGGTGTATGGCGTGGCCTATCTGCTCGGTGGCTTGGCGGCGTCGTATCTTCAAAAACGCATCTCGCTGTCCCGGCAAATCAACATCGGCCTTGGATTGCTGCTTGTCGCAGGCGTGCTTCTGATGCTGATCGTCGGTCTTGGAGCTATCACCACCATCACCCTGCTGATCCCGATGCTGATCAGCGCCCTGGCCGTGACCCTGGTACGCCCCGCCGCGATTTCCGCGGCCATGTTGCTGTTCTCCAGCAGCGCCGGCACCGCCGCGTCGGCCGGCAACAGCATCATGTTCATCACCGCCGCCGTCAGCAGCGCCGCCCTCGCCCAAGCGGGGGCCAACCTGCTGATGACCATCGCCATCAGCTTCATCGTGTTCAGCGTTTGGGGCGTGGTGACGAACGCCCGGGTCGGTCGCTGACCATGAAACTTGCACACCCACACGTCTCGTAAGCGCTATCTACACGCTGGCGGCCATTCCCTCCGGCCGCCAGCGGTGTAGAATCGGACCTATTCATCGCCAGTCATCCCCCGGCGGGTTTATGAGCTCGAGGCCCAAGCAAGCGGCGATCCCGCGACGCGAGTGGCAACTTCCGGACACACGGCCATTTTTCGGGTGTTCCAGTCGTCAATTAGAAGCTCACTCCCCTTTAGTACTTGATTAGCCGCCCGGAGTGCTCCAATGCCTGATTACCGCTCGAAAACATCCACCCACGGCCGCAACATGGCCGGCGCCCGCGCACTGTGGCGCGCCACGGGGATGAAAGATGACGACTTCAAGAAGCCGATCATCGCGATTGCCAACTCGTTCACCCAGTTCGTACCCGGCCACGTCCACCTCAAGGACCTGGGCCAACTGGTCGCCCGCGAGATCGAACGCGCCGGCGGTGTAGCGAAAGAATTCAACACCATCGCCGTGGATGACGGCATCGCCATGGGCCATGACGGCATGCTGTATTCCCTGCCGAGCCGCGAGATCATCGCCGACTCCGTGGAATACATGGTCAACGCCCACTGCGCCGACGCCATCGTGTGCATCTCCAACTGCGACAAGATCACCCCCGGCATGCTGATGGCCGCCCTGCGCCTGAACATCCCGGTGATCTTCGTCTCCGGCGGCCCGATGGAAGCCGGCAAGACCAAGCTCGCCTCCCACGGCCTCGACCTGGTGGACGCCATGGTCATCGCCGCCGATTCCAGCGCTTCTGACGAGAAGGTTGCGGAATACGAGCGCAGCGCCTGCCCTACCTGCGGTTCGTGCTCCGGCATGTTCACCGCCAACTCGATGAACTGCCTGGTGGAAGCCCTGGGCCTGGCGTTGCCGGGCAACGGCTCCACACTGGCCACCCACAGCGACCGCGAGCAGCTGTTCCTGCAGGCCGGCCGCACCATCGTCGAGCTGTGCAAGCGTTACTACACCGAGAACGATGAGTCGGTGTTGCCGCGCAACATCGCCAACTTCAAGGCGTTCGAAAACGCCATGACCCTGGACATCGCCATGGGCGGTTCCACCAACACCATCCTGCACTTGCTGGCCGCCGCCCAGGAAGCCGAGATCGACTTCGACCTGCGGGACATCGACCGTCTGTCCCGCCACGTGCCGCAACTGTGCAAGGTCGCGCCGAACATCCAGAAGTACCACATGGAAGACGTGCACCGCGCCGGCGGGATCTTCTCGATCCTCGGTTCCCTGGCCCGTGGCGGCCTGTTGCACACCGACCTGCCGACCGTGCACAGCAAATCCATCGCCGAAGGCATCGCCAAGTGGGACATCACCCAGACCACTGACGAAGCCGTGCATCACTTCTTCAAGGCCGGCCCGGCCGGCATCCCGACGCAGACCGCGTTCAGCCAGTCGACCCGTTGGGAAACCCTCGACGACGACCGTGAAAACGGCTGCATCCGCAGTGTCGAGCATGCCTATTCGAAAGAGGGCGGCCTGGCCGTGCTGTACGGCAACATCGCGCTGGATGGCTGCGTGGTGAAAACTGCCGGTGTCGACGAGTCGATCCACGTGTTCGAAGGCCGCGCCAAGATCTACGAAAGCCAGGACAGCTCGGTACGCGGCATCCTCGCTGACGAAGTGAAGGAAGGCGACATCGTCATCATCCGTTACGAAGGCCCGAAAGGCGGCCCGGGCATGCAAGAGATGCTGTACCCGACGTCGTACCTGAAATCCAAGGGCCTGGGCAAAGCCTGCGCCTTGCTCACCGACGGCCGTTTCTCCGGCGGTACTTCGGGCCTGTCCATCGGCCACGCTTCGCCGGAAGCTGCTGCGGGCGGCGCCATCGGCCTGGTGCAGGATGGTGACAAGGTGCTGATCGACATTCCGAACCGCTCGATCAACCTGTTGATCAGCGATGAAGAACTGGCGGCACGCCGGGTCGAGCAGGACAAGAAAGGCTGGAAGCCGGTGGAGAAGCGTCCGCGCAAAGTCACCACCGCCTTGAAGGCTTACGCCCTGCTGGCCACCAGTGCCGACAAGGGTGCTGTGCGTAACAAGGCGATGCTTGACGGTCTGTAAACCTCGCCCATAAAAATGCCCCGCCATGTGCGGGGCATTTTTTTGCCTGGAGATAATTCCCCAAACAAAGAAGATCAACTGTGGGAGCGGGCTTGCTCGCGAATTGCGGTGTGCCAGTTACTGAATAAGCTGGCTGATCCACCGCCTTCGCGAGCAAGCCCGCTCCCACATTTTTGACCGAGTCCAGCCGTACTTACTGAATCTCGTCCGGCTTGACGATCACCCAGTTTTTATCCGCCGTCACCGGCAACCCTTCCTTGGCCTGGGCCGCAGCGTGCTTGGCCATCATGCCGTTGAGCTGGGTCATGTATTTGTCTTTACGGTTGATCCACAGGTGGATGCCGCCCTTGGCCACGTCCACGTCATGGAACAGCATGTAGCCGTCACTGGTCGGCGTGTCGCCACCGACGATCACCGGTTTTTTCCACTCGTCGATGTAGGTCAGGATCGCCGCGTGCTTGCCGGCCATCCAGGTGGCAGGGGTCCACAGGTACGGGGTCAGCTCCAGGCCGAGGTTGGCCTTCTCGTCATACTTGCCGGCGGCAATCTGCTTGCGGGCGGTGGTCAGCTCGCCGGTCTTGCGGTCCTTGAGCAAGGTGGTCACGCCGATGACGTTCTCGGGTTTGACGTTGTAGCCGTACTTCGGATCAGCCGCGACCATGCGCACCAGTTCCTCCGACGCGGCGGTCATCACGTAGACCTCAATGCCGTTTTCCATCAGCTTGTTGAACAGCTCAGCCTGGCCGGTGAAGACCTTCGGCGGCTGCACTTCCATGTTCTTGACCACGTCACCTTCGTAATAGGTGACCGGCACCGGCTTGCCCGACGCCATCATCTCGTCGACGTAGCCCTTGAGTTCCTTGAGGGTGAAGCCGGAGAAAATCTGCGCGACCCACGGGTAGCAGACCATGTCGTCGACTTCGCAGAGGCGGTAGTAGTAGCTGAAGAGGCTTTCCTTGTGGTCGGCGGTGTCTTTGAACGGGATCAGCTTCAGGGAAGGGTCCATGGTGTCGCGGGTGATCAGGCCCTTGTTTTCCAGGTACGGCAGCAATGACTCTTCAAGGTCGTAGCGGTAACTGGTGTTGTCCATGTCGAACACCGCGAAGTTGCCCTTGTTGGCATTGGCAGCAATCATCGTGTCCAGTTGCTTGGCGGCAGCCGCCGGCCAGTGTTTCAACTCGGTGGCGGCAAAGGCCTGGCTCGCAAGGCCCAGGCACAGCGCGGCGGCAAACAGTTTCGGCGCTAGCTTCATGTGCGTTTTCTCCCTGAGTGAAAGACATCGACGCTAACAAATCTGTGTGACAGTTATCGCCCGAGCGCGACCGCTTTCGTCGTGATCGCGCCAATGCCATACGCCTGCGCGTCATTCGCTTATTCCAAAAACGACAGTCACCATGCGATAACGTTATTAAATCAATATATTTCAAGCTGTTAGGCTTGCCGGTTCGCAATCGCAGGCTCCTGCGATTGGCTGCCTTCTCAACGGAGCTTCAATGAATCTGCCCCTGATTCTCAACTTACTGGTGTTCGTGGCCTTGCTGCTGGGCCTGGCACAAACCCGCCGAACCAACTGGAGCCTCGCCAAGAAGGTGTTGTTTGCGTTGGTACTCGGCGTGATCTTCGGTGTGGTGCTGCACGCGATCTACGGTGCCGGCAACCCGGTGCTCAAGGCCTCGATCGGCTGGTTCGACCTGGTCGGCAACGGTTACGTGCAGTTGCTGCAAATGATCGTGATCCCACTGGTGTTCGCCTCGATCCTCAGCGCCGTGGCCCGTCTGCATAACGCCTCGTCCCTGGGCAAGATCAGCTTCCTGACCATCGGCACGCTGCTGTTCACCACGGCAATCGCGGCGCTGATCGGTATCGGCCTGACCAACCTGTTCGGCCTCACCGCCGAAGGCCTGGTGGCCGGCACCCAGGAAATGGCCCGCCTGCAAGTGATCCAGAGTGATTACGCGGGCAAGGTCGCCGACCTGAATATCCCGCAACTGCTGCTGTCGTTCATCCCGCAGAACCCGTTCGCCGACCTGGCCCGGGCCAAGCCGACGTCGATCATCAGTGTGGTGATCTTCGCTGCATTCCTTGGGGTTGCCGCGCTGCAACTGCTCAAGGATGACGTGGAAAAAGGCCAGAAAGTCCTCAACGCCATCGACACCCTGCAAGCCTGGGTGATGCGTCTGGTGCGCCTGGTGATGAAGCTGACCCCGTACGGCGTATTGGCGCTGATGACCAAAGTGGTCGCCAGTTCCAACCTGCAAGACATCATCAAGCTCGGCAGTTTTGTGGTGGTGTCGTACCTGGCCCTGGGCCTGATGTTTGTGGTGCACGGCCTGCTGCTGTCCCTGGCCGGGATCAACCCGCTGAGGTTCTTCCGCAAGGTCTGGCCGGTACTGACGTTTGCCTTCACCAGCCGCTCCAGCGCCGCGAGCATCCCGCTGAGCATTGAAGCGCAGACCCGTCGCTTGGGGATTCCGCAGTCCATCGCCGGTTTTGCCGCCTCGTTTGGCGCAACAATTGGCCAGAACGGTTGTGCCGGCCTTTATCCGGCGATGCTGGCGGTGATGGTTGCGCCGACCGTGGGTATCAACCCGCTGGACCCGCTGTGGATCGCAACACTGGTGGCGATTGTGACCTTGAGTTCGGCCGGTGTGGCGGGCGTGGGCGGCGGTGCGACGTTTGCCGCGCTGATCGTGCTGCCGGCGATGGGCTTGCCGGTATCACTGGTGGCGCTGCTGATTTCGGTTGAGCCGCTGATCGACATGGGCCGTACGGCATTGAACGTGAACGGTTCGATGACGGCGGGGGCGATTACCAGCCAGATCATGCAGCAGACGGATAAAGAGCTGTTGAATGCGGATGAGCATGCGGAGCTGGCGCAGGCCTGACAGACCGCTATCGCAGGCAAGCCAGCTCCCACATTGAACCGGTTTTTTCAGTAATACTCGGTCAACTGTGGGAGCTGGCTTGCCTGCGATGCTCTTAGGCTTTTTCCCAGACTTCGAAGTTGTACGCCGGCTTGTCACCCTCAGCCGGATTCTCGACATTCGACACCAGCTTCCACTGGTTCAAATCAAACTCGGGAAACCACGCATCGCCGTCCGGGCTCAACGCCACCCGCGTCAAATACAGGCGATCCGCCTGCTCCAGCCCCTGGGCATACAACTGCGCGCCGCCGATCAGCATCAGCTCATCCACGCCCTGCGCCTTGGCCCATTCCTCAGCCCGCTCCACGGCCGCGTCCAGTGACGGAAAAACTTCCGCACCTTCCAGCGCCAAGTCGGTCTGACGGCTGACCACAATGTTCAACCGGCCCGGCAACGGTCGCCCCAGGGAATCCCAGGTCTTGCGCCCCATGATGATCGGCTTGCCCAAAGTGGTGGCCTTGAAATATTTGAAATCCCCCGGCAAATGCCAGGGCATGCTGTTGTCGACGCCGATCACACGGTTTTCACCGAGGGCTGCGATCAGGCTTAAAGGGAGAGTTTTTTTCATGGCGACGAGAATACCAGAGCCGCGCGCGGCATACCCCAACCGGCGTTCCAGCGGTTATGCTCCAGACTCACTGGCTCAACAGGACGGCGCGTGACAGCTCTGACCCCCCTGCAAACACTCTGGCTGACCGAAACCGTGCGCCTGCGCGAGGAACACGCGGGCGCCCTGGAAGACCAGGAAGCCAATCGCCTGGCCCGCAGCGCCGGCGGCGATTTGCCCACGCGCATTCAAAACCGCGCGCTGTGGCTGGCCGAACGCGATGGCCTGACCGCCGCCCTGACCCGCTGGCTGCAAGGCGCGCGCCTGGCGCTGATCCTGCTGGCGGCAGTCGCCATTATCAGCGGCGCCGGCCTGGCGTTTGCCGCGCTGGGCAACGGCTTGGTGCCGGTCAATGTGTTCTGGGCCCTGGGCAGCTTGCTGGGCTTGAACCTGATCCTGTTGTTGAGCTGGGCCCTGGGCCTGCTGTTTGCCGGCGAACACGGCGCCAGTCTTGGCCGCCTGTGGTTATGGCTCAGCGAAAAACTCGCCCGCGACGCCAAGGCCGCGCAACTGGCGCCCGCCCTGCTGCTGTTGCTGCAACGGCGCAAGCTCAATCGCTGGGCCGTCGGTGTGCTGGTCAACAGCCTGTGGCTGCTGGCCCTGCTCAGCGCCCTGGTGATCCTGCTGACGCTGTTGGCCACCCGGCGCTACGGCTTTGTGTGGGAAACCACTATCCTGCGGGCGGACACCTTTGTCGCCGTGACCCAAACCCTCGGCGCCCTGCCCGCCTTGCTCGGCTTCAACGTGCCCACTGTCGAAATGATCCGCGCCAGTGGCGATGCCGCCTTGAATATCGAAAGCGCCCGCCAGGCCTGGGCCGCCTGGCTGGTGGGCGTGCTGCTGGTGTACGGCATCCTGCCACGGCTGATCCTTGCGTTGCTGTGCCTGTGGCGTTGGAAACGTGGGCGCGCCGCCTTGAGCCTCGACCTTAACCTGCCCGGCTACAGCCAACTGCGTGAACGGTTGATGCCCAGCAGCGAACGGCTTGGGGTCAACGATGCGGCGCCCGAACAATTGCACCACGTAACCGGCGGCGTCAGTGAACTGGAAAGCAACGGCGCCCTGCTGGTGGCCATCGAGCTGGACGACCAGCGCCCATGGCCGCCGAAGCTCCCGGCCAGTGTCAAGGACGCCGGCATTCTCGACAGCCGTGAATCCCGCAACAAGCTGCTGGAGCAACTCACCCGCTTCCCGCCCGCGCGCCTGGCCATCGCCTGCGACCCACGCCGCTCGCCGGATCGCGGCAGCCTTGCGCTGATTGCCGAACTGGCCCGCAGCGCTACCGCCACTCGGGTCTGGCTGCTGCAAGCGCCCGCCGGCCACGCCCTGGATGCTGAGCGCCTGGGTGATTGGCACACGGCCTTGCAACAACTGGAGATACCGTTCGCCGATTGCGCGCCGCTCACCTGGCTGGAGACCGGTCATGACTAAGCCCCTGAAACTTGCGGTGGTCGGCCACACCAACGTCGGCAAGACCTCGTTGCTGCGCACGCTCACGCGAGACGTCGGCTTTGGTGAAGTCTCCCATCGGCCCAGCACCACCCGGCATGTCGAAGGTGCGCGCTTGTCGGTGGACGGCGAAGCCTTGCTGGAGCTGTACGACACGCCGGGCCTGGAAGATGCCATCGCCCTGCTCGATTACCTCGAACGCCTGGACCGCCCCGGCGAACGCCTCGACGGCCCGGCACGGCTGGCGCGTTTTCTGGAAGGCAGCGAGGCCCGGCAACGCTTCGAACAGGAAGCCAAGGTGCTGCGCCAACTGCTCGCCTCGGATGCGGGCTTGTATGTGATTGATGCAAGGGAGCCGGTGCTGGCCAAGTACCGCGATGAGCTGCAAGTGCTCGCCAGTTGCGGCAAACCGTTGCTGCCAGTGCTCAATTTTGTCAGCAGCGCCGACCACCGCGAGCCGGACTGGCGCGAAGCCCTCGCCCGCCTCGGCCTGCACGCGCTGGTGCGTTTCGACAGCGTCGCGCCGCCGGAAGACGGCGAGCGCCGACTCTATGAAAGCCTCGCCCTGCTGCTGGAAAACTCCCGTGGGCAACTGGAACGGCTGATCCTTGATCAGGAAGCCCAGCGCCAGGCTCGCCAGCAAAGTGCGGCGCGGCTGATCGCCGAACTGCTGATCGACTGCGCCGCCTGCCGCCGCAGCGTGGTCAGCGAAGCCGAGGTAGAACAGCAAGCCATCAGCGAACTGCGCAAAGCCGTGCGCCAGCGCGAACAGCGTTGCGTGGAAGCCTTGCTCAAGCTGTTCGGCTTCCGCCCGCAGGACGCCGCCGCCAGCGATTTACCGCTGCTGGACGGGCGCTGGGGCGATGACCTGTTCAACCCCGAGACCCTCAAGCAACTGGGCGTGCGGGTCGGTGGCGGTATCGCGGCCGGCGCGGCGGCCGGTGCGGGTGTGGATCTACTCGTAGGCGGCCTGACCCTCGGCGCCGCCGCCCTCGCCGGAGCCATCGCGGGAGGCGCGCTGCAAACTGCCCGCAGTTATGGCAGCCGCCTGCTGGGCAAGATCAAGGGCCAGCGCGAGCTGACCGTCGACGACAGCGTGCTGCGCCTGTTGGCCCTGCGCCAGCGGCAACTGCTCAAGGCCCTGAACCTGCGGGGCCATGCGGCGATCCACAGCATCAAGGTCGACACGCCACAGGACAAGACCTGGCGCGAAGGCAAATTACCCGAAGCCCTGAACAAGGCCCGGGCTCATCCGCAATGGTCGTCCCTCAACCCGCACCCCAAATTGAGCCAGGCCGAACGCCAGGAACAGGTCGAAGCCCTGGCCCAGCGCCTGGACGAGACCTAAGCCGCCAACAACTGCCGGGCCTTGGATTTCAGCACTTCAAGGTCCAGCACCGGCACGTGCATTTCCTTGGCCTGTTCATCCCAGTGACGCATGCGCAGGCTGACGGCGCACAACGGGTCCTGCTCAAACGCCCGGGCTTCCTCGGCGGTCATCACGCCGCCCTGATAACCCAGGGTGCGGCGGCTGGCCTCGCTCAACCGCGCGTAGTAGTCCGGCTGGCTGAAGGTCAGGTAACGCTTGGCCTGCACGTGGTATTCCACCAGTTTTGCCAGGCGCTCGCTGAAGCCTGCGCGGCGCAGATAATCGGCGCCCAGCCGTTCATGGCTGACCACACCATAACCGCCCATGTTCTCGCCACCTTGGCCGCAGATATGCCCGATATCGTGGAAGAACGCTGCCAGCACCACTTCATCATCGAAGCCTTCAGCCATGGCCAACTGCGCAGCCTGGGACATGTGCTCGATCTGCGAGACCGGCTCGCCAATGTAATCGGCGGTGCCGTGTTGTTCGTACAGGCCGAAGACCTCGGCGATTGCCTGCTCTGCTTTCATCACGCACTCCCCCACAGCTCATTGATATTGCGCTCGGCCATCGCCGGCCCGACGCTCATGCCCACGCCGGTGTGCATCAACGCCGCGCTCACCCCCGGCGCCGCCCGCAGGAACGAAAACGGCCCCGGCCCACGGGAACCATAGACGCCCTGCCAGCGCTCCACGACCTGGATCTTGCAGCCCAGGGTATGTTCGGCCAGTTCGATCATCCAGTTGTCCACCTGTTCGGCGTTGAACGGGGAAGGATCGCTGCCGTAATGGTGGGAATCCCCGATGATCAGTTCGCCATAGGGTGTCGGGCTGATCAGCAGGTGAATACCGTTTTCATGCAGGTGCGGTACATCCCGCAGAATTTCGGCCTGTACCGGCGCGGCTTCCGGCAAGTCGGCGAAGGCGCCGTAGTGCACGCAGCTGAGGCCGGTCAGCAGCGCGTGTTGCAGGTTCAACTCCACCACTGGCCGGGCGCGCAGCATTTGCAGGCGGCAGATTTGCGGGTTGAGTTCGCCGATCTGCTCGGCCAGCAGCGTCTGGTAGTCGTGGCCGGAGCAGACAATGATCTGCTCGCCGTGAAAGGAACCGGCCGTGGTGTGTACCTGGCCGGGCTCGATGTCGCGGACCAGGGTAGAGAAATGAAACTCCACGTTCAGTTCGCGGCTCAGGTAGTTGATCAGCGCCGGGATGGCTTCGCGGGAATACAGTTGTTGATCATCCAGGCCGTGAAGCGCAGCGCGGTGATGGGCGAACTGGCCACCGTACAGCTCGTGCAGGGCGGCGCCTTGCAGCAACTTGACGCGATAACCGTGTTCTTGCGCGCGACCGGCGCAGAAGGCTTCAAGCAAGTGCTCTTCGGCTTCGGTGCGGGCGAACAGATAGGAGCCGTTGCGCTTGAGCTGGATGCCGGCGAGTTGCGCCCACTGGCCCCAGATCTCGCGGCTTTCCCGCGCCAGGTCGAGCATTGGCCCGGGCGGCTGGCCGGTGACCAGTGCCTGGCCGAAGTTGCGCACGGAAGCACCCAGCGGTGTGGCGCTGCGCTCGAAGACCTTGACCTTGAGGCCGCGTTTGGCAGCGGCATAGGCATGGGACAGGCCGAGGATGCCGGCGCCGATGATCAGCAGTTGTGTCATGAAGACCTCTCGTTCCCACGCTCCGCGTGGGAATGCATCCTGTGACGCTCCGCGTCACGACTACAAAAGCGGACGCAGAGCGTCCAGAGCCGCGTTCCCACGCAGAGCGTGGGAACGATCGGTGGTTATTGTTTTTCCGACTTGCCGTCATAGCGCTTGCGCCATTCGGTCAGGATGCTGTCGCGGTTTTTCGACGCCCAGGCAAAGTCATTCTTGATCAACCGCTGCTCGTAGTCAGCCGGCAATTCGGTCTGCGGCTTGGCGATGCCCGGCTGGGCCAGTACCGCGAAGTTTTCCTTGTACAGCTCCATCGCCGCGGGGCTGGCGGAGAAGTCGGCGAGTTTCTGTGCCGCGTCTGCGTGGGCAGTGCCCTTGATCACGGCAGTGGCTTCGATATCCCAGCCCAGGCCTTCTTTCGGCAGGATGATGTCCAGCGGTGCGCCCTGGCGCTTCAGCTGAACGGCCGGGTATTCGAAGGAAATGCCGATCGGGAATTCACCCGAGGCCGCCAGCTTGCAGGGTTTGGAACCGGAGTGAACGTACTGGCCGATGTTCTGGTGCAGGTCGTCCATGTACTGCCAGCCCTGCTTCTCGCCGAAGGTCTGCAACCAGGCACTCACATCCAGGAAACCGGTGCCGGACGAGGCCGGGTTGGGCATCACGATCTTGCCCTTGTACTCAGGCTTGGTCAGGTCCTGCCAGCTCACCGGCTTGCTCAGGCCCTGCTTTTCGGCTTCGACAGTGTTGAAGCAGATGGTCGCAGCCCATACGTCCATGCCGACCCAGGCCGGAGGATTGGCGGCGTCGCGGTAGTTCGCACCGATCTTGCTCAAATCTGCCGGTGCGTAGTTTTGCAGCATGCCCTGCTGGTCGAGGATCGCCAGGCTGGAAGCCGCCAGGCCCCAGACCACGTCAGCCTGCGGGCGGGCTTTTTCGGCCAGCAGCTTGGCGGTGATGATGCCAGTGGAATCGCGCACCCATTTGATATCGATGTCCGGGTTAGCCTTTTCGAAGGCTTGTTTGTAAGTCTTCAATTGCTCGGCTTCGAGGGCCGTGTACACGGTCAACTCGGTTTTGGCGGCGAAGGCATTCAGGCTGAACGCAGTGAGCACAGCAGCGGCTAACGCCAGGGGCTTGAACATGGTGCAGTTCCTTTATGGATGATTTATTGACCGGGCGCGGTTTGGCGCCAGGCCTGGGAGCGGCGCAACAAGCCGCGTGAGGCCCACGCCAGCAGCAAGGACACGCCCGCCGAGGTGAACAGGATCAGGGTCGACATGGCCGCCGCACCGCCGACGTTGCCGGCGTCGTCCATGTTCAGCACGGCGACGGCGGCGAGGATGGTGTCGGGGCTGTAAAGGAAGATCGCGGCGGAAACGGTGGTCATCGCCGAGACGAACAGGTAGCGCACGATGTCCAGCAGCGCCGGCAGGCAGATCGGCACGGTGACCCGCAGGTAATGGCGGTACAGCGGCGCCTTCAGCGACAGCGCGGCGGCTTCGAATTCCGCGTCCAGTTGGCGCAGGGCCGTGGTGGCGGTCATTTGGGCGGTGGTCAAATAGTGAGCAATGGTGCACACCACCAGCAACGTCATGGTGCCGTAGAGCACATGCAGCGGGTTGCCGTTGAGGTTGAAAAAGAACACGTAGCCCAGGCCCAGCACCAACCCCGGCACCGCCATCGGCACGAAGCTGAGCATGCGCAGCGCCAGGTTCAGGCCCTTCTGGCCCCTGGTCTTTTCCATCAGGTAGGCGCCGGTGAAGATCAGCACGCTGCCGATCAACGCGGTGCACAGGGCCATGGTGATGCTGTTGCGGTAGGCCAGCCAGCCGCCGCCGGCCGTGTCTTCGAACTGGTAGTGGGCCAGGGACAGCGACAGGTTGTAGGGCCAGAATTTCACCAGGGATGAGTAGACCGCCATGCCGAACACCAGCAGCAGGATCGCGCAGATCAGCAGGACGATGGCCAGGTAGCAGCCGTCCCGCAGCTTCGACGGTGCCGGCTGGAACACCTTGGCGCGGCCGCTCATGGAGTCGCCGTGACGACGGCGTAGCCAGGCGTCGACACCGAAGCTGAACAGTGCCGGCAGCAGCAGGACCATGCCGATCAAGGCACCGCGGCCGAATTGCTGCTGGCCGACCACAGCTTTGTAGGCTTCCAGCGCCAGTACTTGATAGTCGCCACCGACTACCACGGGCACGCCAAAGTCAGTGATGGTCAGAGTGAACACCAGGCAAAACGCGGCAAACACGGCCTGGCGCGTCGCCGGCCAGGTGATGCTGCGAAACGCCCGGGCGGGACTCGCGCCCATGCTCGATGCGGCATCGAACAAACGTGCATCCGCCAGGGAAAGCGCCGACAACAGGATCATCAAGGCATGGGGAAAGGTGTAGATCACTTCGCCGAGGACGATGCCCCAGAAGCCATAGATGTTGTCCGACAGCAGCCCGCGCAACATGCCCTGGTTGCCGAACAGGTAGACCAGCGCAATCCCGGGCAACATCGACGGCGCCATCAACGGCAGCAGCGACATGCCGCGCCAGATCGCCTTGCCCGGAATAAGCGTGCGTTGCAAAGCGTAGGCAAACAGATAAGCCAGTGGTACGACGATGGCGGCAACGCTGCCGGAAACCTTCAGGCTGTTACCGAGCAACCAGTGGAAGTTATCGCTGGTGACCAACTCCCGCGCCGCCACCAGGCCACCGCCCTGCCCGGCTTCACTGCTGAAGCCGCGCCAGAAGATCGCCAGCAGCGGCATCAGCACCGCGACGCCCAGCAGGCACAGCCAGAGCAGCTTGCCGCCGACTACAAAAATACGGTCGCCGAGTTCGGCACGGGAAACCTGACGAGCCACGTTATCGGGTATCGGCAGAGTCATATCGCGGGCCATCTCAGGCAAACACCTGCAGGCTGCGCGGGGGCAGCGCGACCCAGATGTCCTGGGCGCCGAGGCGCGGCATGGCTTCCGGGGCCAATTCGGCCAGCAGCGGATGGCCGGGCAGTTGGTCCAGCTCGAAGCTCATGCGGCAGCGGTTGCCGAGGAAAGTGATCTCGCGGACCTTGGCCGGGAACAGGTTTTCTTCATGCACCGGCGGGTTGACGCTGATGGCTTCCGGGCGGCAGAACAGACGGCCCGATTTCGCGACGCCTGCGTTGTCCGCCAGGCGCATGTTCATGCCGCCTACCTGTGCATGGCTGGCGCTGTTGCGACTGAACGGCAGCCAGTTGCCCTGGCCGACAAACTCGGCCACAAACGGCGTGGCCGGGCGGTCGTAGATTTCCTGGGGCGTGGCGTACTGCTCGACCTTGCCGTTGTTCATCACAGCGATGCGGTCGGCCATCAGCATGGCCTCGTCCTGGTTGTGGGTGACCATCAGGGTGGTGATGCCCAAGCGGCGCTGCAATTGGCGCAGCTCGGTGCACAGATGCTCGCGCACCCGGGCGTCGAGGGCCGACATGGGTTCGTCCAGCAGCAGCAAGGACGGCGCCGGCGCCAGGGCGCGAGCCAGTGCCACACGCTGTTGTTGGCCGCCGGAAAGTTGGCCGGGGTATTTCTTTTCGCTGCCCACCAAACCCACCAGTTCGAGCATCTGCCCGACACGCTTGCGCACTTCATCACGGCCACTGCCGGTGAGGCCGTAGCCGATGTTCGCTTCCACGGTGAGATTGGGAAACAGCGCATAGGACTGGAACAGAATGCCGTAGTCCCGAGCCTGGGGTGCCAGTAGGGAAACATCGCGGTCGCCGAGGTACAACTCGCCGCTGTCCTGGCGCTCCAGGCCGGCGATGCAGCGTAGCAAGGTGGTCTTGCCGCAGCCCGACGGGCCCAGCAGGCACACCAGTTCGCCAGCGGCGACGTCCAGGGACACATTATCCAGCGCGGTGAAGGCGCCGAAGCGTTTCTGTACACCGCGCACCTTCATTGGCGCGCCGGGATTGGTCATGGCTGTGTTCATGGAGGCACCTCATCAAACTGATGAAGGTCATCCTAGGCAGGCAATGCGTCCCTCTTGTGGCAGAAAGGCAAAACGTGGCGATAGTGGTATTGGTGGATTTGGGTAGGGCTTGAGGAAGGTTTCGCCTGGACCGGCGCCACCGCGGGCAAGCCCGGCTCCCACACTTGATCGAGTTGGGGCAGAGAAATGCATTCCAACTGTGGGAGATTCTATGGTTGGGGGGAAGCCCTCAAAACCGCTTTCGACTGGTAT
>NZ_JACAPW010000047.1:0-27076 GCF_013385495.1 Pseudomonas sp. F8002
GCCGAGTGGTGGGGCAAGAGCGTTTTGCTTACTTTTGCGCTTTTCAAAAGTGAGCCGCTGTAAGAGCGGAACCAATAGCAGCCGTTACCGCAGCAACGGATATGCCCCCCCAAGAAAACTTTCCTCCCCCGCGCGTGACCCAGATCCCACAACCCGTTGATTAATGATGGCATCCGCTCAGCTATACTCCTCTCCATTTGAATGGCCCTCGAGGAATTACTGTGAAGAACTGGACCTTGCGCCAACGGATTTTGGCGAGCTTTGCGGTCATCATCGCGATCATGCTGCTGATGGTAGTGGTCTCGTATTCACGCCTGTTGAAGATCGAGGCCGGCGAAGAGTCAGTCCGCGATGACGCAGTCCCCGGGGTCTACCTAAGCTCCATGATCCGCAGCGCATGGGTCGACAGCTACCTCGACACCCTCGACATCATCGGCCTGCGCAAAGACAAGACACTCACCGAAGCCGACAAGGCCGACTACAAGTCCTTCGAAGCGCGCATCATCACGCAAATGGCCAATTACAAGGCAACTATCAACGGCGCTGAAGATCAGGCCGAGTTCGATAAGTTCGAAGCCCTGCACCAGGCCTACAACAAGGCTTTGGCCGCAGTCACTGAAAACCTGCAACGCAATGACGTCGCCGCCGCCCGCAAAGTGTTCGACGAAGAGCTGACCCCGACCTGGACCGCAGGCCGCATGAAGCTCAACGACATCATCACCGAAAACAAAAACGTCGCGGACCGCGCCACCAACGCTATCGACGACGCCGTGTCCGCTGCAAAAATCAGCATGGGCGTCTCGCTGATCCTTGCGATCCTCGCCGCTGGCCTCTGCGGCCTGCTGCTGATGCGCGCGATCATGGCGCCGATGAAACGCATCGTCGACATCCTCGAAACCATGCGCACCGGCGACTTGAGCAAACGCCTGAACCTCGAACGCAAGGACGAATTCGGCGCAGTAGAGACCGGCTTCAACGACATGATGACCGAGCTCACCGCCCTGGTGTCCCAGGCACAGCGCTCTTCGGTACAGGTCACTACCTCGGTCACCGAGATTGCCGCGACTTCCAAGCAACAACAGGCCACGGCCACTGAAACCGCCGCGACGACCACCGAGATCGGCGCTACTTCGCGGGAGATCGCTGCTACTTCCAAGGACTTGGTCCGTACCATGACCGAAGTCTCCACCGCCGCCGACCAGGCCTCGGTGGCCGCCGGTTCCGGCCAGCAAGGCCTGGCGCGCATGGAAGAAACCATGCACTCGGTGATGGGCGCAGCTGACCTGGTGAACGCCAAGCTGGCGATCCTCAATGAGAAGGCCGGCAACATCAACCAGGTGGTGGTGACCATCGTCAAGGTCGCTGACCAGACCAACCTGTTGTCCCTCAACGCTGCCATCGAGGCCGAGAAGGCCGGTGAGTACGGTCGCGGGTTTGCCGTGGTAGCCACCGAAGTGCGGCGCCTGGCCGACCAGACCGCCGTGGCCACCTACGACATCGAGCAGATGGTGCGCGAGATCCAGTCGGCGGTGTCGGCCGGGGTGATGGGCATGGACAAGTTCTCTGAAGAAGTGCGCCGTGGCATGTTCGAGGTGCAGCAGGTGGGCGAGCAGCTGTCGCAGATCATCCATCAGGTGCAGGCCCTGGCGCCACGGGTGTTGATGGTCAACGAAGGCATGCAGGCCCAGGCCACCGGCGCCGAGCAGATCAACCATGCGCTGGTGCAGTTGGGCGATGCCAGCAGCCAGACCGTGGAGTCCCTGCGTCAGGCCAGCTTTGCCATCGACGAGCTGAGCCAGGTCGCCGTCGGCCTGCGCAGCGGCGTGTCGCGTTTTAAAGTCTGATGAACGACCTCGCGGCTAAACGCGGTGCCGTTGCGGCAGTGAAGAAAGCACTGTTCCTGGTGTTTCACATCGGTAATGAACGGTATGCCCTCAAGGCCACGGAAGTGGCCGAGGTGCTGCCGCGCCTGCCGCTCAAGCCCATTGCCCATGCGCCTGCGTGGGTCGCCGGGATCTTTGCCCATCGCGGGGCAATGGTGCCGGTGATCGATCTCAGTGCCTTGACCTTCGGTACGCCGGCCCAGGCCCGCACCAGCACGCGCCTGGTGTTGGTCAATTATCAGCCGGATGCACTGGTTCCGGCACGCTGGCTGGGGCTGATCCTCGAACAGGCCACCGATACCCTGCGCTGTGACCCGGCACAGTTCCAGCCCTACGGCCTGGACAACCGCCAGGCACGTTACCTGGGCCCGGTGCGCGAAGACGAGCGTGGCTTGATGCAGTGGATCGGCGTGGCGGACCTGCTGACGGCTGACGTGCAGGCGCTGCTGTTTGCCGCGGGCGAGGAGGGTTGATGAGCAGTGATCAACGCTTCTTCGACTTCCTTAAGGAGCGCATTGGCCTGGACGTTGCCTCGGTGGGCGAAGCGATCATCGAGCGTGCCGTACGCCAGCGCAGCATGGCGCTCAGCGCGCAGACCGCCGATCAATACTGGCAGCAATTGCAGGCCTCCACCGACGAACAGCAAGCGCTGATCGAAGCGGTGATCGTCCCCGAAACCTGGTTTTTCCGTTACCCCGAATCCTTCGCCACCCTGGGCCGGCTGGCGGTCGCCCGCCTGGCCGAAATCAAGCAGATGCGCGCCCTGCGGATCCTCAGCCTGCCGTGTTCCACCGGCGAAGAACCCTATTCGATTGCCATGGCCTTGCTCGACGCCGGGCTGGCGCCGCATCAGTTCAAGGTGCAGGGCATGGACGTCAGCCCGCTGTCGGTGGAGCGCGCCCGCCGTGGGGTGTACGGCAAGAATTCGTTTCGCGGCCAGGACCTCGAGTTCCGCGATCGCCACTTTACCGAGCAAACCGACGGCTACCGGATTGCCGACCGGGTACGCGAACAAGTGCGCCTGCAGGTGGGCAACCTGCTGGACCCCGCGCTGCTGGCCAACGAGCCCACCTACGATTTTGTATTCTGCCGCAACCTGCTGATCTACTTCGACCAGCCGACCCAGAAGCAGGTGTTTGAAGTGCTCAAGGGCCTGACCCACGTCGACGGCGTGCTGTTTATCGGGCCTGCCGAAGGCAGCCTGCTGGGGCGCCTGGGCATGCGTTCGATTGGCGTGCCGCAGTCGTTTGCCTTCAGCCGGCATGCGGAGCCCGCGCCTGAACCGGTATTTGTGCCGATGCCCGCGCCGATTCCTCAGCGCAGTGCCGCGCCTATCCCGACCAGGCCCCGGCCGTTCAGCACCGTCAGTGCCCAAGTGGTACCGATCAAGCCGCCGCCCCCGCAGTCGGACGCCGCCGATCTGCTCAGTCAGATTGCGACCCTGGCCAATGAAGGCAAGAGCCTGGAAGCCCGTGCTGCCTGCGAGCGTTATTTGCAGAGCCATCCGCCGGCGGCCCAGGTGTTTTATTGGCTGGGCCTGCTCAGCGATGTGGCCGGCAGCGCCCTGGAAGCCCAGGGTTATTACAGAAAAGCCTTGTACCTGGAACCCCAGCACCCGCAGGCCTTGATGCACCTGGCCGCGTTGCTCGAGTCCCAGGGCGATGTCGCCGGCGCCCGGCGTTTGCAGGCTCGTGCCGCGCGCAGCGAGCGAGCTGACAGTGAGCGTAAATCATGACCCTGGATCCCGAGCTGAACCTGACCCTGGCCGATACCCAGGCCATCGATGACTGCTGGAACCGCATCGGCATCCACGGTGACAAGTCCTGCCCGTTGCTGGCCGAGCACATTCACTGTCGCAATTGCTCGGTGTATTCCGCCGCCGCCACGCGCCTGCTCGACCGTTATGCCTTGCAGCAGGACGATCACCGCGCCGTCGCGACGCCGGAAGTCGAGGGTGATGTCCTCACCCGTTCGCTGCTGATGTTCCGCCTCGGCGAAGAATGGCTGGGCATCGCCACTCGCTGCCTGGTGGAAGTGGCGCCGTTGCAGCCGATCCATTCCTTGCCCCATCAGCGTTCCCGCGCCTTGCTGGGCGTGGCCAATGTGCGTGGCGCACTGGTGGCGTGCCTGTCACTGGTGGAATTGCTGGGGCTGGACAGCACCGGCAGCGGCCCCAGTGGCGCACGAATCATGCCGCGCATGCTGATCATCGCGGCGCAGGACGGCCCCGTGGTGGTGCCGGTGGACGAAGTGGACGGTATCCATGCCATTGATGAACGCACCTTGAACGCGGCGTCTGCCTCCGGCACCCAGGCCAGCGCCCGCTATACCCAAGGGGTGTTGCAGTGGAAAGGCCGCAGCCTGCGCTGGCTGGACGAGGCGCAATTGTTGTCTGCCGTGACCCGGAGCCTCACATGACCCCCGACCAGATGCGCGATGCCTCGCTGCTGGAGCTGTTCAGCCTGGAAGCCGACGCCCAGACCCAGGTGCTCAGCGCCGGCCTGCTGGCCCTGGAGCGCAACCCGACCCAGGCCGACCAGCTCGAAGCCTGCATGCGCGCCGCCCATTCCCTGAAGGGCGCGGCGCGGATTGTCGGGGTGGACGCGGGGGTCAGCGTGGCCCACGTGATGGAAGATTGCCTGGTCAGCGCCCAGGAAAGCCGCTTGTACCTGCTGCCGGAACATATCGACGCACTGCTGCAAGGCACCGATTTGCTGATGCGCATTGCCACGCCGGGCAACACCGTGGGCCCGGCGGACATCGAGTCCTATGTGGCATTGATGGAGCGGTTGCTCGATCCGTCGCAGAAAGTCGCGCCGCCCGCTGCGCCAAAGCCTGCACCGCCGCCCACACCCGCGCCAGAACCTGAATTGTCGATGGAAGCGCTGCTGACCCTGCCGCCGGAGCCCGAGGCCGCGCCGCCGGTCAGTGCCGAACTGCCACGCCAGAACAAACGCATGACCGAAGGCGGCGAGCGGGTGTTGCGGGTGACCGCCGAACGTTTGAACAGCCTGTTGGACCTGTCCAGCAAGTCCCTGGTGGAAACCCAGCGGCTCAAGCCTTACCTCGCCAGCTTGCAACGCCTCAAGCGCATCCAGAGCAACAGCGCCCGCGCCCTGGAGAACCTCGACGGCCACCTCAAGACCGTCGACCTGAGCCTGGAAGCCCAGGAAGCCCTGGCTGATACCCGCCGCCTGTTGAGCGAAGCCCAGGCGCTGCTCGCGGAAAAAACCGCCGAAATCGACGAGTTCGGCTGGCAGGCCGGGCAACGCGCCCAAGTCTTGTACGACACGGCGCTGGCGTGCCGCATGCGGCCGTTTGCCGACGTGCTGGCCGGGCAGGTGCGCATGGTGCGTGACCTGGGCCGCAGCCTCGGTAAACAGGTGCGCCTGGAAATCGAAGGCGAGAAAACCCAGGTCGACCGCGATGTGCTGGAAAAGCTCGAAGCGCCGCTGACCCATTTACTGCGCAATGCTGTTGACCATGGCATTGAAATGCCCGAGCAACGCCTGCTGGCGGGCAAACCGGCTGAAGGCCTGATCCGCCTGCGGGCGTCTCACCAGGCCGGCTTGCTGGTGCTGGAGTTGAGCGACGACGGTAACGGTGTCGACCTGGAGCGCCTGCGCGGCACCATCGTCGACCGGCATTTGTCGCCGCTGGAAACCGCCCTGCGCCTGAGCGAAGAGGAACTGCTCACGTTCCTGTTCCTGCCGGGGTTCAGCCTGCGGGACAAGGTCACCGAGGTCTCGGGGCGCGGGGTCGGCCTGGATGCGGTGCAGCATATGGTGCGCCAGTTGCGCGGCGCGGTGGTGCTGGAGCAGGCGGCGGGGCAGGGCAGTCGCTTCCACCTGGAAGTGCCGTTGACCCTGTCGGTAGTGCGCAGCCTGGTGGTGGAAGTTGGCGAAGAGGCCTACGCCTTCCCGCTGGCCCACATCGAGCGCATGTGCGATCTTGCGCCCGACGACATCGTGCAACTGGAAGGCCGCCAGCATTTCTGGCACGAAGGCCGGCATGTCGGCCTGGTCGCCGCCAGCCAGTTGCTGCAGCGCCCGCCGGGGCAGGGCAGTCAGGAAACCCTGAAGGTCGTGGTGATCCGCGAGCGCGATGCGGTCTACGGGATTGCCGTGGAGCGTTTTATCGGCGAGCGCACGCTGGTGGTATTGCCCCTGGACGACCGGTTGGGCAAGGTCCAGGACATCTCCGCCGGAGCGTTGCTCGATGACGGTTCGGTGGTGCTGATCGTCGACGTCGAAGACATGCTGCGATCGGTGGACAAACTGCTGAATACCGGTCGTCTGGAGCGCATCGCCCGACGCACCCAGCAAACCCTCGAAGCACCGCGCAAGCGTATTCTGGTGGTGGATGACTCGCTGACCGTGCGTGAGCTGCAACGCAAATTGTTACTTAATCGCGGTTATGAAGTGGCCGTGGCAGTCGATGGCATGGATGGCTGGAACGCGCTGCGCTCCGAAGACTTCGACCTGCTGATCACGGACATTGATATGCCTCGCATGGACGGTATTGAATTGGTCACACTCTTGCGCCGTGATACTCGCCTGCAATCCCTGCCGGTGATGGTTGTTTCCTACAAGGATCGGGAAGAAGACCGTCGTCGTGGACTGGACGCCGGCGCCGACTATTATCTAGCCAAGGCCAGCTTCCATGACGACGCGCTGTTGGACGCGGTGGTGGAGCTGATTGGAGGAGCACGGGCATGAGGATTGCGATCGTCAATGACATGCCCATGGCCGTGGAGGCCTTGCGCCGGGCGTTGAGCCTTGAACCGGCCCACGAAGTGGTGTGGGTTGCAGGCAACGGCCTGGAAGCAGTGCAGCGTTGCGCCGAGTTCACGCCCGACCTGATTCTGATGGACCTGATCATGCCGGTGATGGACGGTGTGGAGGCCACCCGGCAGATCATGGCCGAGACGCCCTGTGCGATCCTGATTGTCACCGTCGACCGCCAGGCCAACGTCAGCCGTGTATTCGAAGCCATGGGCCATGGCGCCCTGGACGTGGTTGACACCCCTGCACTGGGCGTGGGCAATCCGAAGGACGCCGCGGCACCGCTGTTGCGCAAGATCCTCAATATCGGCTGGCTGATTGGCCAGCGTGGCAGCCGCGTGCGGGCCGAGCCTGCGCCCCAGCGGGCCACGGGCAAACGCCAGAGCCTGGTGGCCATCGGTTCGTCCGCAGGCGGCCCGGCTGCCCTGGAATCCCTGCTCAAGGGCTTGCCCCGGGACTTCTCGCCGGCCATTGTGCTGGTGCAGCATGTGGACCAGGTGTTCGCCGCCGGCATGGCCGAATGGCTGAGCAGTGCCTCGGGCCTGCCGGTGCGCCTGGCCCGGGAAGGCGAGCCGCCCCAAAGCGGCGTCGTGTTGCTGGCGGGCACCAATCATCACATTCGCCTGCTGAAGAACGGAACGCTGGCCTACACCGCAGAGCCGGTGAACGAGATTTATCGGCCGTCCATCGACGTGTTTTTCGAGAGCGTCGCCAGCTACTGGAATGGCGATGCCGTTGGCGTGCTGCTGACGGGGATGGGGCGTGATGGCGCCCAGGGACTTAAGTTGATGCGTCAGCAAGGCTACCTGACCATCGCGCAGGACCAGCAAAGCTGTGCTGTTTACGGCATGCCCAAAGCGGCAGCGGCGATTGACGCGGCTGTTGAAATTCGCCCATTGGACAGAATTGCGCCACGATTGCTGGAGGTATTCGCAAAATGACCGATATCACACGCTGTCCTGGCCTGCAGGTAGTAATTCAGGTGACCGTAAATGAATGATTTGCAGCTCGACGACTTCAAGACCGACGAAAACGCCGCCATGGTGCTGCTCGTCGACGACCAGGCGATGATCGGCGAGGCCGTACGCCGGGGCCTGGCCCATGAAGACAATATCGACTTCCACTTTTGCGCCGATCCGCACCAGGCCATTGCCCAGGCGATCCGTATCAAGCCGACGGTGATCCTGCAGGACCTGGTGATGCCGGGGCTCGATGGCCTGACCCTGGTGCGCGAATACCGCAATCACCCGGCGACGCAGAACATCCCGATCATCGTGCTTTCCACCAAGGAAGACCCGCTGATCAAGAGCGCGGCGTTTGCCGCCGGGGCCAACGATTACCTGGTCAAGCTGCCGGATAACATCGAACTGGTGGCGCGCATCCGCTATCACTCGCGCTCCTACATGACCCTGTTGCAACGGGACGCGGCCTACCGGGCGCTGCGGGTCAGCCAACAGCAGTTGCTGGACACCAACCTGGTGCTGCAACGGCTGATGAACTCCGACGGCCTGACCGGGCTGTCCAATCGCCGGCATTTCGACGAATACCTGGAACTGGAATGGCGCCGCGCCATGCGTGACCAGACCCAACTGTCGCTGCTGATGATCGACGTGGACTTCTTCAAGACCTACAACGACAGTTTCGGCCACCTGGAAGGCGACGAGGCGTTGCGCAAGGTGGCGGCGACCATTCGTGATGCCAGCAGCCGTCCTTCGGATTTGCCGGCGCGTTATGGCGGTGAAGAGTTTGCCCTGGTGCTGCCCAATACCTCGCCGGGTGGGGCACGGCTGGTGGCCGAGAAACTGCGCCAGGCGGTGGCGAGCCTGAAAATCCCGCACATTGCCCCGGCAGAAGGGGCGAGCCTGACCATCAGTATTGGCTTGGCGACCATGACCCCGGTGCAGGGCACCGATTGCCGGCAATTGATCTCGGCGGCGGACAAGGGCCTGTACCTGGCCAAGCACAATGGGCGCAATCAGGTGGGGATCGAGTAGGGAATACGGTCTGTGGGATGTCGCAGACCTAATGTGGGAGCGGGCTTGCTCGCGAATGCGGTGTGTCAGTCAATGCATCTGGCGACTGAACCACCGCATTCGCGAGCAAGCCCGCTCCCACATTTGATCTTCATCGCTGTCTGGATGGTGCATATCCCCGCCTTTTCGGCCAAGCGGGCTGCCGTTCCCGCCCGTTTGTCGTTATACTCGTCGGCTTTCAAAAGTTCGCCAACGAGTGCTGCCCGCCATGGAAATCAACCCGATCCTTAACACCATCAAGGACCTGTCCGAGCGCTCCGAAACTATTCGGGGGTATCTTTGACTACGATCAAAAGCATGAGCGTCTGACCGAAGTCAATCGCGAGCTTGAAGATCCGGCTGTCTGGAACAAACCTGAATACGCCCAGGAACTGGGCCGCGAGCGCGCTGCGCTGGCGCAGATCGTCGACACCCTCGACGAATTGAACACCGGTCTGGGCGATTGCCGCGACCTGCTGGACATGGCCGTCGAAGAAAACGACGAAGGTGCAGTGGGCGATGTCGTCGCCGAGCTGGCCCGTCTCGAGGAAAACCTCGCCAAACTCGAATTCCGCCGCATGTTCAGCCATGAAATGGACCCGAACAACGCCTACCTGGACATCCAGGCCGGTTCCGGCGGCACCGAAGCACAGGACTGGGCCAACATCCTGTTGCGCATGTACCTGCGCTGGGCCGACAAACGCGGTTTCGACGCGACCATCATGGAACTGTCGGCCGGTGAAGTCGCCGGCATCAAGGGCGCGACCGTGCACATCAAGGGCGAATACGCCTTTGGCTGGCTGCGGACCGAGATCGGCGTACACCGCCTGGTGCGCAAGAGCCCGTTCGACTCCGGCAACCGTCGCCACACGTCGTTCTCCGCCGTTTTCGTCTCGCCAGAGATCGACGACAAGGTGGAAATCGAGATCAACCCGGCAGACCTGCGGATCGACACCTACCGCTCCTCCGGTGCCGGTGGCCAGCACGTAAACACCACCGACTCGGCCGTACGTATTACCCACGTACCGACCAATACCGTGGTGAGCTGCCAGAACGAACGTTCCCAGCACGCGAACAAGGACACCGCCATGAAAATGCTGCGGGCCAAGTTGTACGAGCAGGAAATGCAGAAACGCAACGCCGCGTCCCAGGCGCTGGAAGACACCAAGTCGGATATCGGCTGGGGTCACCAGATCCGCTCGTATGTGCTCGACGCGTCGCGGATCAAGGATCTGCGTACCAACATCGAACGCAGCGACTGCGACAAGGTGCTCGACGGTGATATCGACGAATACCTGGAAGCCAGCCTGAAATCTGGCCTGTAACTCCTTTGTAGGAGCCGGCTTGCCGGCGATCCCCGGCCGCAGGCCGGGGACAACGAACCTGATGGAAAATTTAAAGACATGAGCGACCAACAACTCGACCCGCAAGCCCTGCAACAGGAAGAAAACTCCCTGATCGCCCTGCGCAAGGAAAAGCTTGCTGCCGAGCGCGCCAAGGGCAATGCCTTCCCGAACGACTTCCGCCGCGAAAACTACTGCGATGCCTTGCAGAAACAGTACGCGGACAAGACCAAGGAAGAGCTGGCAGAGGCTGCAATCCCGGTCAAGGTTGCCGGTCGCATCATGCTCAACCGTGGCTCGTTCATGGTGATCCAGGACATGACCGGTCGCATCCAGGTCTACGTCAACCGTAAAACCCTGTCCGAAGAAACCCTGGCCTCGGTGAAAACCTGGGACATGGGCGACATCATTGCCGCCGAAGGCACCCTGGCCCGTTCCGGCAAGGGTGACCTGTACGTTGAAATGACCAGCGTGCGCCTGCTGACCAAATCCCTGCGCCCGCTGCCGGACAAGCACCACGGCCTGACCGACACCGAGCAGCGCTATCGCCAGCGCTACGTTGACCTGATCGTCAACGAAGAAGTGCGCCAGACCTTCCGCGTGCGTTCGCAGGTTATTGCGCACATCCGCAGCTTCCTGATGAAGCGCGACTTCCTCGAAGTTGAAACGCCGATGCTGCAAACCATCCCGGGTGGTGCCGCAGCCAAGCCGTTCGAAACCCACCACAACGCGCTGGACATGGAAATGTTCCTGCGTATTGCGCCTGAGCTGTACCTCAAGCGGCTTGTTGTTGGCGGCTTCGAAAAAGTGTTCGAGATCAACCGCAACTTCCGTAACGAAGGCGTTTCGACCCGTCACAACCCTGAATTCACCATGTTGGAGTTCTACCAGGCCTACGCCGACTACGAAGACAACATGGACCTGACCGAGGAACTGTTCCGCGAACTGGCGCAACTGGTCCTGGGCACCACCGACGTGCCGTACGGCGACAAGGTGTTCCACTTCGGCGAGCCGTTCGTGCGCCTGTCGGTGTTCGATTCGATCCTCAAGTACAACCCTGAGCTGACCGCCGATGACCTGAACGACATCGACAAGGCCCGCGCCATCGCCAAGAAAGCCGGCGCCAAGGTGCTGGGCTTCGAAGGCCTGGGCAAATTGCAGGTGATGATTTTCGAAGAGCTGGTGGAGCACAAGCTGGAGCAGCCGCACTTCATTACCCAGTACCCGTTCGAAGTGTCGCCGCTGGCCCGTCGCAACGATGACAACCCGAACGTCACCGACCGTTTCGAGCTGTTCATCGGCGGCCGTGAAATCGCCAACGCCTACTCCGAGCTGAACGATGCCGAAGACCAGGCCGAGCGCTTCATGGCCCAGGTGGCCGACAAGGACGCTGGCGACGACGAGGCGATGCACTACGACGCCGACTTCGTACGCGCCCTGGAATACGGCATGCCGCCTACCGCCGGTGAAGGTATCGGCATCGACCGGTTGGTGATGTTGTTGACCAACTCGCCGTCGATCCGTGACGTGATCTTGTTCCCGCACATGCGGCCACAAGCGTAACCGTAGCGAAATCCGAAGCCGCCTTTTATAAGGCGGCTTTTTTATGTGGCGTTTATAAGCGTCAAGTAAACAGCGCCAGGTGATCGTTCCCACGCTCCGCGTGGGAACGCAGCCCGTGACGCTCCGCGTCACACTGTGGAGGAAGATCCGTCGTGAACCGCGTAATGGCTCAAAAGGGTGCCGCCGGCATTGCCGCTGCCGTGGCTGAAAGTGTTCAGTACCAGGGCCGCAAGGCCAGTCGCCGGGGCAGTGAGCAGCGCAGGCAGGACATTCTCGATGCAGCGATGCGCATCGTGGTACGCGAAGGCGTGCGTGCCGTGCGTCACCGTGCGGTGGCGGCGGAAGCCGGTGTGCCGTTGTCGGCCACCACCTATTACTTCAAGGACATCGACGACCTGCTCACCGACACCTTCGCCCAATATGTGGAGCGCAGCGCCGCGTTCATGGGCAAGTTGTGGGTGCGTAACGAAGGCCTGCTGCGCGAGATGGTGGCTTATGGCGACGGCAGCCCGCAGTCGCGCTCGCAACTGGCCGATGACATCGCGCGCCTGACCGCCGATTACGTGCAACGCCAATTGCTCAACCGCCGTGAGCACCTGATGGCCGAGCAGGCGTTTCGCCAGGAAGCGCTGCTGAACCCGCGCCTGGCCGAGCTGGTGCGCTCCCACCAGCAAATCCTGCTGCAGGGCACTTGCCAGTTTTTCCAGGTATTGGGTTCCCGCGAGCCGCAACAGGATGCCAAAGTGTTGACGGCGATTATCGGTCGGATGGAATATCAGGGCCTGCTGGGCGGCGCAGAGCCTCTGACCAGCGAAGAAATGCTTGAGATCCTCAAGCGTTACATGCATTTGGTGTTGGCTTCGGTCTGACACAGGGGATTGTCCAATGAAAGCCTGGCGCGTCGTCGTGATCGCCTTGTCGTTCCTGTTGCTCAGCGGTTGCCTGGTGACCTTCAAGGACCCGTTGCCCGCCAGCGAGGCGGCGCCTGATGGTCTGCTTGGCAAATGGGCCAGCAAAAACGCCTGGGGTGAGCCGCTCAACCTGCAAATCAGCCGCGTCGGTGAGCACCGCTACAAAGCCGTGAGCTACCCTAAGGCCAAGCCGGGCCAGCGGGATGAATACCTGTTCACGGTTTCCCGGCATGGCAGCCGCTGGTATCTGTCGGCGCCATTGCCGACCAGGTTCGGCGGGCATTACATCCTCGCCGGGTTCGAATTGAATGATGAGCACGAGCTGGTGGTCTACAACCTCGATCTGGATCAGGTCCACCAGGCGGTCGGCCAGAAGGTCCTGAGTGGCAGCACCGTCGAAACCGTCGAGGGTGCCGGTGTGTTGATCGACAGTTCCATGGCCCGGGTATTTGCGTACCTGGATGATCCGGCCAATGCCGATGTGTTCGTCGAAGCCGTGCGCTACCAGCGTGCAGGCAAATAACGTTTAAAGAGGAAGTACCGGGTGGACGATTACCAGCAGACGATACGCGCCTTGTCCGATCGCATTGTGCTGGCGCAAACACCGATTCGCGTCCTCGACGCCGTGAAGTGGGACGAGAATATTCGCCAGGGATTCCTCAAGGCCAAGGGTAAGGAAATGCCGGCGGTGGACCGCGACTACTACCTGACCCGGCCGCTGTCGTTCGATTCCAGCGCGGTGAAGCTGGAGTTCCAGAACATCGAGCGTGACATCACCCGCCAGCTTGGCCAGTTCAACCCGGTCGGGCAGATCATGCGGCGCATGTGCAAGGAGTACCGCATGGTGGTGCGCATGCTCGAAGCGCGGGGCACCGAGGATTTCGGCCTGATCTCCCAGGAGCTGTATGGCGCCGCTTCCGATGCGTTCCATGCCGGTGACCCGACCCTGGCCGACCTCGGCCTGATGATGTCGGACTACCTGAACAATATCGATGGCCGTGGCGACCTCAAGGACGAAGCCAAGACCCTGACCGCCAAGGACGCCGTCAACCTGCTGCAGAGCCGCCTGAACAAGGTATTCGGCGAGGCCGAGGAAACCATCCGGGTGTTCGAGTCCGACGGTATCGTGGCGGATGCGGCGGCAGGTGCCGACTACATCAAGATCCGCGCCGACGCGATGTTCAACGACCGCGACGTGCGCGCCCTGGAGGTCCATGAAGGCCTGGTGCACGTGGGCACCACCCTCAATGGGCAGAACCAGCCGATCTGCACCTTCCTGTCCAAAGGTCCGCCCTCGTCGACCGTGACCCAGGAAGGCCTGGCGATCCTGATGGAAATCATCACCTTCGCCTCCTACCCCAGCCGCCTGCGCAAGCTGACCAACCGCACTCGCGCCATTCATATGGTGGAGCAGGGAGCCGACTTCCTGCAGGTGTTCGAATTCTTCCGCGAGCAGGGCTTTGAGATGGCGGAAAGCTACGGCAACGCCAGCCGGGTTTTCCGTGGGTCGACGCCTACGGGTCTGCCGTTTACCAAGGATTTGTCCTACCTCAAGGGCTTTATCATGGTTTACAACTACATTCAGTTGGCCGTGCGCAAAGGCAAGCTGGAGCAAGTGCCGTTGTTGTTCTGCGGCAAGACCACCCTGGAAGACATGCGTACCCTGCGCCAACTGGTGGACGAAGGCCTGGTGGTGCCACCCAAATACCTGCCGGATCAGTTTCGCGACATGAATGCGTTGGCGGCGTGGATGTGCTTCTCCAACTTCCTCAACCATTTGAGCCTGGACCGGATCGAGGCGGATTACTCGAATATCCTTTAACGATATCTCTGAAGGAACTCAGTCAAAATGTGGGAGCGGGCTTGCTCGCGAATGCGGTGTATCAGCAACAGATGTGGTTACTGAATCACCGCATTCGCGAGCAAGCCCGCTCCCACCTTTGATCTCCATAGGTCTTCAGGATCGTTCCCAACCCATTCACGAGGCTTCAACGGATGAGAATCCTCGGCATTCTTTGCCTGCTACTGACCCTTAACGGCTGCAGCTCCTTATTGTTCTATCCGGAGCGCGGCATGCCGTTCACCCCGGAAAAGGCTCGCCTGCAATACCGTGACGTCACATTGACCACCGCCGATGGCCTGAAGCTCCACGCCTGGTGGCTGCCGGCCAAGGCCGGCGTGCCGCTCAAGGGCACGGTGCTGCACCTGCACGGCAATGGCGGCAATCTCGCCTGGCACCTCGGCGGCAGTTGGTGGCTGCCGGAGCAGGGCTATCAAGTGCTGTTGGTGGACTATCGCGGCTACGGGTTGTCCGAAGGCGAACCTTCGCTGCCGGCGGTTTACCAGGACATCGACGCCGCTTTCAAGTGGATCGACAACGCCCCCGAAACCCAGGGCCAGCCACTGATCGTGCTGGGCCAAAGCCTGGGCGGCGCGCTAGTGGTGCACTACCTGGCGGAACATCCCGAACGTCAGCCGCAGCTCAAAGCGCTGGTACTGGACGGTGTGCCGGCCAGTTATCGTGACGTAGGACAATTCGCCCTCAGCACCTCCTGGCTAACATGGCCGTTCCAGGTGCCGTTGTCGTGGCTGGTGCCGGACGGCGACAGTGCGATCAACGCCATGCCCCGACTGACCGGCGTGCCGAAATTGTTGTTCCACAGCCTGGATGACCCGATCGTGCCGTTGTCCAACGGCATTCGCCTGTATCAAGCTGCGCCGCCACCGCGGGTGCTGCAACTGACCCGGGGTGGCCACGTGCAAACCTTTGCCGACAAGACCTGGCAAACCGTGATGCTGCGCTACCTGGACGACCCCCAGCATTTCAACGGGCTGCGCCGCCTGGGGGAAATCCCCAATTACCCGGCGGCCCCGAATTCCAACGCAGAGAACCCGCAATGAGCGAAGAACGCAACATGATCCCCCTGATCCTCACCGGCATCGGCACCATCATCGGTACTGTTGGCTGCCTGTGGTACTACGGCTATTTGCACTTCGCCAAGCCCGAGGATGCGTTGCTGCTCAGCGACTTCACCATGCTCAAGACCGTGCCGGGCGAGGATTACAAAATCTCCCTGACCCCGGCCGCCCAGGTGGCGCAATGCGTTGATGGCGTACTGGTGCTGTTTGATACCGAACAGAAAGGGCTGACCGGCGTACTGGTCAACAGCAAGAAGCAGGCAGTGCGCTGCATGGGGCAGGAAACGCCGCAATTGGAGCAGTAAGACAGATTGTGTAAGAAACGCTGGAACTATTCTGCGTTGACTACCACAGATTTCGAACCGGTCAGCGTCGCTGATTCGGTTACTTAATGTGGAGTGTATCTATATGCTAGGTGTGAATGATTCATCTTATCCATCGGGTCCTTCAGGTGGCAGTTTTGGCACTCGGGGCATCCAGAATTCAGATTCTCCCCAGCCAGTGGCTGGCCAAGGCACCGTCGACTCCCTGGGCGCAGGAGGAGAGGATCTTCGGGAGTTGCTCAAGAAATGGCTGATGCAGAGCGAGCAAAAAGGCATCAACGGCCAAGGTAATCAGATTCAGTTTTGAGTGTGTGATGGGGATATGGGGTGATTCACGGTTACCCCAAACAAAGAACCCCGCCAATTGGCGGGGTTCTTTATGGAGCATCAGTCGATCAGTTGGCCATCGACGAACGTGGCTTGACCGGCTGGTTGTCGTTGGAGATGGTCACTTCAACGCGGCGGTTCATGGCGCGGCCCGAAACGCTGCCGTTATCGGCAACCGGGTATTCCTTGCCATAGCCCTGGGTCACGATGCGCGAGATATCCACACCCTGGTTGGCCAGTGCGCGCTGTACGGAAGCGGCGCGGCGCTCGGACAGGCTCTGGTTGTACGAGTCGGAACCGGTGCTGTCGGTGTAGCCTTCGACGATCACTTTACGGTCCGGGTTATCGCGCAGGAACTGCGCCAGCTTGGTGATGTTCACCAGGCCGCTGGACTTGAGGTCCGACTTGTTGGTGGCGAACAGCACGTCACCAAAGGTCACCAGTGTGCCGCGATCAGTCTGCTTGGCGTTCAAGCTGTCTTGCAGTTGCTTGATCTGCGCGTCACGGGCCTGCAGCAGGGCGCGGGCACGTTCGTCACCGGCGTTTTTCAGCTTGGCTTCGGACTCACGCAGGACGATGGTGTCTTTGGCCACTTCAACGCGCTGGTTGGTCAGGTAGGCCAACTGGTCGACCTTCTTCTGGTCTTCCTTGTCGCGGTAGGCTTTGTCAGCCTTGTCCAGCCAGTCGCTGGCGTCTTTGGTTTCCAGCGCCGCTACTTTGGTGGCTTGCGGGTTGGCTTGCAGGGCCGAGAAGTTGGTCCGAGCGTTTTCCAGGTTCTGGTTCGGCGGGGTGGAGCAAGCCGCCAGAGCAACGCTCATCGCCAGCAGGGCAGGGATCATCAATTGTTTACGCATAGTCGTGTCGTCCTTTCAATTCGGTTTCGGGTGCAATGCAATCAGGGGCGGCGGCTTATTGTTGCGGCTGAATCACAGCCGGGCGCATGCCTTCCTGACGCAGCTCCTGAACAGCTTTCTGGGAATCCTTCACAGCCTGTTCGGCCTTGGCAGCCTGGGCTTTACGCTCTGCTACGCGAGCGTCCCACTCGGACTGTTCGGCCAGGCGACGGGCTTCGTCGTAGCTCTTGTCGTGCATGGCGATTTCAGCTTGCTTCAGTTTGTCCTGGGCAGACTTCATCTCCACGGCTGCGAACTCGGTACCGCCGGCGCTGACAGCGCTGTTCACCGCAGATTGGGTAACAGCGTATTGCTCGGTCGGCGGGTTGCCGGCGCAGCCAGCCAGTACGAAGCTGGTGCCGATTGCCAGCGCGGCCAATTTAAGCCCGCGCAGGTGGTTAAACGAGGTTTTGGCAGTGCTGGTCTTCATCGTCTTCAACTCCATTAGGTAACTCCTGAAAAACATCAAATCCATCTCCGGCTTGCAGTGTCTGCGGGGCCCGGCGGTTAGCTCAGGACGCCTATTCAAACGGCTGTTCCAAGTGATGGCTTACTGGCTGTGACCGGAGGCTTTTTTGAATAGTTCAGCGAAGATGGCGATTTGCCTAAAAAAATATTTGACTGAACGGTCAGCGTATAAAAGTTGGAACTTTTGCATGGCGCAGCGGTATCCAGGGCCTGTGGGAGGCCCTGAATACGGGAGGTCAAGGGTTTTGAGGCGCAGGTTTACTAGTGTTTCTGCTTGTCGGACTGAGCTGACAAATCGTGCAGGTAACGCCGTGACAGGTTGAGAAAACGTGGGGTTGGGCCGACATCCTCATACACCGGATCGCCTTCCTCATCGGTGGCAATCACGTGCTTGCCCTTGATGTAGGGAAAGCTCGCTTCCAGCTCTTCGAGGGCTGCGCCAATCAACTCGCCGAGCAGTTCTTCGGTATGGCGTTTGGGGTACATCTCGGAGATCGCCGCCAGCCTGGCGGCGGCTTCCACGTCCAGATGGATGGCGTATTCGGTTTTGGTCAGGCGACCCTTGGCGTTTTCTTCCCAATGCTGGGCCAGTTCTCGGATTTTCATGGCAACCTCAATGGAGCCCACGGTACGCGGGCGATGATGAGTGACCAGCCGGCCAGCGCGGATAACGCTGCGGCTTACTGTTGAGACTAGCTGCAACTCACAAGGTTTAAAGTTCCTTGTAAGACGTCGCCGTGGGCGGCACTCTTGAAGATCAAAGCGTCCCGGATTTTCTGCTGGAGATTGGCTGATGAGCGATATCGATGCACGTTTGCGTGAGGATGTTCACCTGCTGGGTGAACTGTTGGGCAACACGATTCGAGAACAGTACGGCGATGAATTCCTCGACAAGATCGAGCAGATCCGTAAAGGCGCCAAGGCCGATCGCCGTGGCGCAGCCTCGGAGCAGGTGGCCGGCGAAGAGCTGAGTGCCAGCCTCAATCAACTCAAGGAAGACGAACTGCTGCCGGTGGCGCGGGCCTTCAACCAGTTTCTCAACCTGGCCAATATCGCCGAACAGTATCAGTTGATCCACCGCCGTGATGAATCAACCCCGGCGCCGTTCGAGTCGCGGGTGCTGCCGGAACTGCTGGCGCGCCTGCAGAGTGAAGGCCACAGCAGCGAATCCCTGGCGCGCCAGTTGGGTCGGTTGGAAATCGAACTGGTGCTCACCGCTCACCCCACCGAAGTTGCCCGCCGTACCCTGATCCAGAAATACGACGCCATCGCCGCCCAACTGGCCCTGCTGGATCACCGCGACCTCACCACCGCCGAGCGCGAGCAGATCCGCAATCGCTTGCAACGCCTGATCGCCGAAGCCTGGCACACCGAAGAAATCCGCCGCACCCGGCCCACGCCGGTAGACGAAGCCAAGTGGGGCTTTGCGGTGATCGAGCATTCGTTGTGGCACGCCATCCCGAATTATTTGCGCAAGGCCGATCACGCCTTGCACGCGGCCACCGGCCTGCGCCTGCCTCTGGAGGCCGCGCCGATTCGCTTCGCTTCCTGGATGGGCGGCGACCGCGACGGTAACCCCAACGTCACCGCCCCGGTCACCCGCGAAGTGCTGTTGCTGGCGCGCTGGATGGCGGCTGACCTGTACCTGCGCGACATCGACCACCTCGCCTCCGAACTGTCGATGCAACAGGCCAGCCCGGCATTGCAGGCCAAGGTGGGTGACAGCGTCGAACCTTACCGGGCGTTGCTCAAGCAATTGCGTGAGCGTCTGCGCGCCACACGCCAATGGGCCCACACCTCGTTGACGACCACCACGCCGGCGCCTGCCGACGTGCTGCAAAATAACCGCGACCTGCTCGAGCCTTTGCAACTGTGCTACGAGTCGCTGCACACCTGCGGCATGGGCGTGATTGCCGACGGCCCGCTGCTGGATTGCCTGCGTCGGGCGGTCACGTTCGGGCTGTTCCTGGTGCGCCTCGACGTACGCCAGGACTCCACCCGCCACTGCGCGGCCATGACCGAAATCACCGACTACCTGGGCCTTGGCCGGTACGAGGATTGGGACGAAGAGGCGCGCATCAGCTTCCTGATGAAGGAACTGGCTAACCGTCGACCCTTGTTGCCGGGCTACTTCAAGCCTTCGGCAGACACCGCCGAAGTGCTGAACACCTGTAAGGAAATCGCTGCCGCACCGGCTGCGTCCCTGGGTTCCTACGTCATCTCCATGGCCGGCGCCGCGTCGGACGTGTTGGCCGTGCAACTGCTGCTCAAGGAGTCCGGCGTACAACGGCCGATGCGTGTGGTGCCGTTGTTCGAGACCCTGGCTGACCTGGACAACGCAGGCCCGGTGATCGAAAAACTGCTGCTGTTGCCGGGTTATCGCGCCCGTCTGCAAGGCCCGCAGGAAGTAATGATCGGCTACTCGGATTCGGCCAAGGACGCGGGCACTACCGCCGCCGCCTGGGCGCAATACCGGGCCCAGGAACGGCTGGTGGAAATCTGCCGCGAACAACAAGTCGAACTGCTGCTGTTCCACGGTCGTGGCGGCACCGTAGGCCGCGGCGGCGGCCCGGCTCACGCGGCGATTCTGTCGCAGCCTCCTGGGTCGGTGGCGGGGCGTTTCCGCACCACTGAGCAGGGCGAGATGATCCGCTTCAAGTTCGGCCTGCCGGACATCGCCGAGCAAAACCTCAACCTGTACCTGGCGGCGGTGCTGGAGGCGACCTTGCTGCCACCGCCACCACCCGAACCGGCCTGGCGCCACTTGATGGACGAATTGGCCGCCGACGGTGTCAGCGCTTACCGCGCCGTGGTGCGGGAAAATCCGCAATTCGTCGAGTATTTCCGCCAGTCCACCCCGGAGCAGGAACTGGGTCGCTTGCCCCTGGGCAGTCGCCCGGCCAAGCGCCGGGCTGGTGGCATTGAAAGCCTGCGGGCGATCCCGTGGATCTTCGGCTGGACCCAGACCCGCCTGATGCTGCCCGCCTGGCTCGGCTGGGAAGCGGCGTTGAACAATGCCCTGGAGCGTGGCGAAGGCGAGTTGCTGGGGCAGATGCGCGAGCAGTGGCCGTTCTTTCGTACCCGCATCGATATGCTGGAAATGGTGCTGGCCAAAGCCGACGCCGACATCGCCCGGCTGTACGACGAGCGATTGGTGCAGCCCGATCTGCTGCCATTGGGTGCGCACTTACGCGACCTATTGTCGCAGGCGTGCAGTGTGGTGCTTGGCCTGACTGGCCAGTCTCAGCTGCTGGCCCACAGCCCCGATACGCTTGAGTTCATCCGCCTGCGCAACACCTACCTGGACCCGTTGCACCTGCTGCAGGCCGAATTGCTGGCCCGATCGCGGCAACAGGAAGCGGCACAGGACAGCCCTCTGGAACAGGCGCTGCTGGTGTCTGTGGCCGGTATTGCCGCTGGTTTGCGCAACACCGGCTGACATTTATGGCGTGTTCTCAATAGCTTGCAGATACCCCGCGCCGGTCGCCGTAAAATTGGCGACCGGCGTTTTGCTGTCAGGGTTGTACCTGCCTATAAAGCCAGCGCGGCGCGGGTTTCTCCTACTTTCGGCGGCTTGTGTGGTTTGGGCCTGCTGTGTATCTTGATCAGCCTTTGGCCGTTTGTGCGGCCTGGACCCAAAATTTCCGAGATTGGCCCCACGCGGCGAATCCGAGCGTCATCTCTATAAAAAATTGAGGAGCACATCGATGCGCGTCATTCTGCTGGGAGCTCCCGGGGCCGGTAAAGGTACTCAGGCAAAGTTCATCACTGAAAAATTCGGCATTCCACAAATCTCCACCGGCGACATGCTGCGTGCGGCCGTCAAGGCCGGCACCGAGCTGGGCCTGATCGCCAAGAGCGTGATGGACAGCGGCGGCCTGGTCTCCGATGACCTAATCATCAACCTGGTCAAGGAACGCATCAGCCAGGAAGACTGCAAGAACGGTTTCCTGTTCGATGGCTTCCCGCGCACCATTCCCCAGGCTGAAGCCCTGGTGAAGGCCGGCGTCGAGCTGGACAACGTGGTGGAAATCGCCGTTGAAGACGAAGAGATCGTGCAGCGTATTGCCGGTCGTCGTGTTCACGAGGCCTCGGGCCGCGTCTACCACATCGTCTACAACCCGCCGAAAGTCGCGGGCAAGGACGATGTCACCGGCGAAGACCTGGTGCAGCGTAAGGACGACACCGAAGAGACCGTGCGTCATCGCCTGTCGGTCTACCATTCCCAGACCAAGCCGCTGGTGGACTTCTACCAGAAGCTCTCGGCCGCCCAGGGCAAGCCGAAGTACAGCCACATCGAAGGTGTGGGTTCGGTTGAAGCCATCACTGGCAAAGTACTGCAAGCGCTGAGCTGATCGTTCATCCGCTTGATTGACAACGGCCCGCTTGCGGGCCGTTGTTGTTTATACTGACGCACTTTTTTTCAACGTGGATGCATACACCGATGAGCACCTTGCTGGCCCTGGACACCGCGACTGAAGCTTGCTCCGTTGCCCTGCTGCACGATGGCAAGGTCACGAGCCACTACGAGGTGATCCCGCGCCTGCACGCGCAGAAGCTGTTGCCGATGATCAAGCAATTGCTGCTGGACGCGGGCACCACCTTGTCGGCAGTGGACGCCATCGCATTCGGGCGCGGCCCGGGCGCGTTCACCGGCGTGCGCATCGCTATCGGTGTGGTCCAGGGGTTGGCGTTTGCGCTGGAGCGTCCGGTGTTGCCGGTGTCCAACCTGGCGGTGCTGGCGCAGCGCGCGTTTCGCGAGCACGGTGCAAGCCAGGTTGCAGCAGCCATCGATGCGCGCATGGACGAAGTGTATTGGGGCTGCTACCGCGAAACCGCTGGCGAGATGCGCCTGATCGGCGCTGAGGCCGTGCTGCCACCTGAAGCGGCGGCGTTGCCGGGCGATGCCAGCGGCGACTGGTTCGGTGCCGGCACCGGCTGGGGCTACGGCGAGCGCATTGGCGTGACGCTTGCCGGCCAGGATGCGGGGATGCTGCCCCACGCCGAAGACCTGCTGGCCCTGGCACGCTTTGCCTGGGAGCGGGGCGAGGCGATTCCGGCGGACCAGGCAGCCCCTGTGTACCTGCGGGATAAAGTGGCGCAGACCAAGGCTGAACGCGGGATTATTTGACGTCAAAAGTGCGGGCAATTTCAGACAAAAATAGCCAATCGTCAGAATTTGCCCGCGCTTTTAAACCTTTTACCAATTATGTGTTCTAGTTATCACCAGAGCATTTGCGCGCCATGGAAAGCGCCACTAAAATGCCATCACCGATACCGAGTTCGCATGTATGCGCATAGACGGCTTTTCATCACAGTCCTACCCCCTCAAGCGCAAGCCTCGCAAGGCGAACGTGACGGTAGACGACTCCGTCGAAGACTCGCCCGATTTTGTTGAAATCCAGTCTGACAACACTGCTGTTTCAACCCGTTCCCAGGGTTCCGGCGGTGCACGCACCAGCGGCGTTCCTGCCCGCCAGCAAGACATGATCTTCCCGCGCTCCATGAGCAAAAACGTCGCCAATGCCCTGGCCAGCTACCTGACCACTGCCGGCTTTGTCGAATGGGATATGGAAGTGCTGGGCCTCGATATCCATATCTGATGCTGTTGCCTTACTACCTCGGTTGTCCGTCCTGGAGTGAAAACGCCTGGCGCGAATACCTGTATCCCGCCGACGCCCGCTCCAGCGATTACCTTGCCCTGTATTCCCAGGTCTTCAACGCCGTCGAGGGCAACACCACCTTCTACGCCCGTCCTTCCGTCGCTACCGTGCAGCGCTGGGCTGAAATCATGCCCGGGCATTTTCGCTTCACGGCCAAGTTTCCGGGGGATATCAGCCACAGCGGCAACCTGATCGAGCAGTTGCCGGCGGCGGAAAGTTTCCTGGGGTTGATGAGCCCGTTGGGCGAGCGTATTTCGCCGTTGTGGCTGCAGCTGCCGGCCAGTTTTACCCCGCAGCGCCTGGGTGAGTTGGCCGGGTTTATCGACGGGCTGGAGCGACCGTTGGCGGTGGAGGTGCGTCATTCGGAATTCTTCGCCAAGGGCGACGCCGAGCGCAGTCTCAACCGCTTGCTGCGCGACCGCGGTGTCGAGCGCATCTGCCTGGACCCGCGTGCGTTGTTCAGTTGCACCTCCACCTCGGCAGCCGTGCTGCACGCCCAATCGAAAAAGCCCAAGGTGCCGCCTCGCCCGGCGGCGCTGACGCAGTTTCCGCAAGTGCGCTTTATTGGCCATCCGGAGTTGGAAGCCAATGATCCGTTCCTGGTGCCCTGGATTGAAAAGGTCGCCGGCTGGATCGAAGAGGGGCGTACGCCCTACGTGTTTCTTCACACTTCCGACAACCGCCTGGCCGCCCAACTGGCCTTGCGCTTTCATGAGAAATTGATGCTGCGCTTGCCCGGCTTGCCGGCATTGCCCACCCTGCATCGAGAACCCGAAGCGGAGCAACTGGGGTTACTCTAAGGCTCCTTTTCCCGACAGGAGTCAGTCATGGATGCCCAAACCCTTCGCGCCGAAACCTTCAAGGCCCTGCATGAGCGTGACCGCGCGTTCGTGATGCCCAATCCATGGGATGCCGGCTCTGCAAAAATGCTCGCCAGCCTGGGGTTTGAAGCCCTGGCCACCACCAGCGCCGGCTTTGCCTTCAGCCTCGGCCGCCCGGATGCCGAAGGTGCGTTGTCCCTGGAAGACACCTTGGGCAATGCCGGGGCGATCGTCCAGGCGACCTCGCTGCCCGTCGCCGCCGACCTGGAAAACTGCTTCAGTGACACCCCTGAAGGCTGCGCCGAGACTATCCTGCGGGCGGCAGCGACTGGGATTGTCGGTGGCTCCATCGAAGACGCCACCGGAATTGCCGTCGACCCGATCTATCCCTTTGACCTTTCCGTGGAGCGCGTCGAAGCCGCAGTCGCCGCTGCCCGCAGTTTGCCATTCCCCTTCACCCTGACCGCCCGCGCAGAAAACCTCCTGCATGGCCGGCCGGATTTGCCCGACACCATTCGCCGCCTGCAGGCCTACGCCGAAGCTGGCGCCGACGTGCTCTATGCACCGGCCCTGCGCAGTGCCGAGGAAGTATTGGCGGTGGTGAAGGCGGTTGCACCCAAGCCCGTGAATATCTTGATGTCAGGCGCCCTGAAACTCAGCGTGGCGCAGTTGAGCGAGATGGGCGTCAAGCGCATCAGCGTCGGCTCGGCCATGGCCCTGGCGGCTTATGGCGAGTTCTTCAGGGCGGCCCAGGAGGTTCATGAGTTGGGCACGTTTACCTTCACTGAGCGCTCGATGCCGTTCAGCCAGGCCAATCAACTGTTCAAGGGCTGAGGCGTGCGTTTCTTCAAGGTGCTGGGCGTGCTGCTGGTGTTGGCAGGTGGTGTGTTGGTTGGCGTGTGGCGGGGCTGGGTGCCGCTGCCCGATGAGTGGAACCCGTGGGCGCCGCTGGACGTGCGGGCAAGCCCGAACCTGCTGACCCGATTCAAGCTTGGGCGTTTGCAGGATGATCCCGCCCTATGTGACCAAGTGCTGAAGACCTCCGGGCTGCGGGTCGCCCATCAGGCGGACAGCCCTGCCGACGCGGCTTGCCCGCTGCGCAATACATTGCGGGTCCAAGGCGCTGATGTCGGCTTGAGCAGCAGCTTTCTCGCCAGTTGCCCGCTGGCCGTGGCGTTCGCCCTGTTCGAGCGCCATAGCCTGCAACCAGCGGCCCAGGCGGTGTTTGGCCAGACAGTGACGCAGGTCGATCACCTGGGCAGCTTTGCCTGTCGCAATATCTACAACCGCGCCAACGGGCGACTCAGCCAGCATGCGTCGGCCAATGCGTTGGATATCGCCGGGTTTCGCCTGGCGGACGGGCGCACCATCAGTGTGCTCAAGGATTGGCCGGGTGACGGCGAGCGTGCGCGCTTCCTGCGGCAAGTGCGCGACGGCGCCTGCAAGGATTTCAATGTGGTGTTGAGCCCGGATTACAACGCCGCCCACCGTAATCACTTTCATCTGGACATGGGTCGGTGGTGGGTGTGTCGCTGAGGGTCAGGCGGCCAGGCGCAGGTTGTGCAGGATCAGCGGACGCGCCCAGCGGCTGTCGAAATCCAGGGCTTTCTGTTGCTCAACCAGCTCTTCTGCCGGGAACGGTGGCGGTGGTGGTGGCAGCAGGTCCAGTTCGAATTCGGCGATCGGCAAATGCAGCGGGCGTGGTTGCGGCGCGGGACCCGGTTCGGGCAGCGGTTGGCCGGCGGTCAGCACGATGGGGCGCACCCAACCGCTTTCGAAGTTCTGCTGCTTTTGCTGGGCGACCACTTCTTCCGCCGGGTACGGAGGCGGGGCCGGTGGCAGCAATTCCAGTTCGAATTCGGCGATAGGCAGGAACAGCGGCTCGGGCGGGGCGATCTCGGTGTCTGTCACATCACAGGCGCGCTGGGTGACGATCTGCGACAGCAGGTCACTGCCTTCGTTGGGTTCTACCGCCGGGTCCACAGGTTTCGCCACCGACTTGGCGAGCGCGCCCGGCGTGTCGCCGAGCTGTTCGGCCAACGCCTGGGCGAAGAAGTCCTGCCACACATGACTGACGCCGGCCAGCGCTTGGGTATTGCGCAGGCCGAAGTGGTTGTGGGTCGGCAGTACACCGGTGAATAGCGAAGGAATGTCTGACATTTCTCTCGATCGTCGCTCAGCTCTGGCAAAATGCCGGATCCTTTTTTTTATCGGCCGCTTTTTGCCGATCCTTAATATTTTTGAGCGTAGTCACCGATGAGCGAACAACCAGCGGCCAGCCGCATTCGGGTCGAGGCCTTGGCCGAAGGTTTTCAGGCGCGTGCGCAGCACTGGGCCGAGCAGCTGGGGTTGCCTTTGCAGCTGGATGAGGCGGATTTTGCCTTGCAGGTGGGGGAGCAGGGGCTGCAGTTGCAACAGCTGGGGCCTGAGGCGCCGGGGCCGGTGCGGGTGGATTTTGTGGAGGGTGGGGCGGCGCACCGGCGTCTGTATGGCGGCGGCAGCGGGCAAATGATTGCCAAGGCGGTGGGTGTGGCGCAGGGCGTGCGGCCCAGGGTGCTGGATGCTACCGCCGGGTTGGGAAAGGATGCATTTGTGTTGGCCAGCCTGGGTTGCGAGATGAGCCTGATTGAACGCCAGCCGTTGATTGGGGCGTTGCTGGAAGATGGCTTGGCGCGAGGTGCAGAGGATTTTGAGGTGGCGCCGATTGTGGCGCGGATGAGGTTGCTCAAGGGCAACTCCATTGAGGTGATGCGCGATTGGGAGGGGGAGCCGCCTCAGGTGATTTATCTGGATCCGATGTTTCCGCATCGGGAGAAGACGGCGTTGGTGAAGAAGGAGATGCGGTTGTTTCGGCCTCTGGTGGGGGATGATCCGGATGCGCCGGCGTTGTTGGCGGCGGCGTTGGCTTTGGCCAGCCATCGGGTGGTGGTCAAGCGGCCGCGTAAGGCGCCGTGTATTGAGGGGGTGAAGCCGAGTCATGCGTTGGATGGGAAGTCCAGTCGGTATGACATTTATCCTAAGAAGGCGCTGAAGTCCTGAGGGTTGGGTACATATCCGTTGTTTAGGTAACGGCCACTTAGGGTTCCGCTCTTACAGCGGGTCACTTTTTTACAAACGCCTAAAAAAGTAACCAAAAAACGCTTTGCCCCACCACTCGGTGCCTCGC
>NZ_JACAPW010000047.1:27137-27268 GCF_013385495.1 Pseudomonas sp. F8002
CCATCGTGGTTAACGGGGCCCGTAGATCAAAATCAAAGGCCAGATCAAAAGCGGGATCGCGTGCAGCTCTGCTTTTCTGTGGGAGCTGGCTTGCCTGCGATGCAGACAACTCGGTGTATCAGGCAGACCCA
>NZ_JACAPW010000047.1:27378-96526 GCF_013385495.1 Pseudomonas sp. F8002
GCCGAACGCAGGCTTTGGAGCGTACCCAGTTCAAAAAGCCCGATAAGCCCGCATGAACAACCCAACCACTTCCTGCACATGCTCCTCAGCCGCCTCTGCGCTCAGTTGCCCCCCACACCCATACAACAAACAAAAATTCGCCGTCCCCTTGAGCAAGCAAAAAAAATGCTCCGCCGCGGTGAACGGCTTGGCAATACGCAATGCGCCACTCTGGTCGATCTTACCGAGCAGCCGCTCCATCCCCTGCAACATGCGCATCGGCCCAGCTTCGAAAAAGATCTGCGACAACTTCGGATCCTGACTCCCGGAAGTCATCATCAACCGATGCAGGTTCACCGACTCCTCGCTATTGATCAGCACATGAAACCCGCGGGCGATATTGAGCAGCACCTTCTCCACCGGCACACCCTCGGGCAGCTCGAAATACATCACCGGTAACTGCTCTTCGCACTTGGCAACCACCGCCGCCGAGAACAGCGTCTCCTTGTCGGTGAAATGGCTGTACACCGTCAGCTTCGACACCCCGGCCTCCACTGCCACGGCATCCATGCTGGTACTGGCATACCCATTACTCAAAAACAGGATCTTCGCCGCATCAAGAATCGCCTGGCGTTTTGCCATGTCCTTGGGACGCCCGGGGCTATTGGTGTTCACAGGATTGTCGGACATTTTCACTTTATTACTGGACTGGTGAGTTTGGTATTAATAACATACTGGCCAGTATAATTATTCCTAGCACCATTAGCGAAAGGTCCTTCAGCATGCGCAGCTATTTCCTGCCACTCGCGTTGCCTGCCAGCTTGTTATTCCTGTTGGCTGCCTGTGGCCATGAAGAAGCGGCGCAAACCACCGTCCGCCCGGCCATGGTGGTTCAGCCAGAGCCTTCGGCGCAGGCTTCCGACAGCTACCCGGGCGAGGTGCGTGCACGCTATGAACCCGACCTGGCCTTTCGCATTGGCGGCAAAGTCAGCCGACGACTGGTGGAGGAGGGCGAGCGCGTCAAGGCCAACCAGCCCCTGGCCGAACTCGACCCTCAGGACGTACGCCTGCAACTGGAAGCCACCCGCGCCCAGGTCGCCGCCGCCGACGCCAACCTGAGCCTGGTACGCGCCGAGCGTGACCGCTACAAGACCCTGATGGACCGTCAGATGGTCAGCCGCTCCCAGTACGACAACTCCGAAAACCTCTACCGCTCCGGCGAAGCACGCCTCAAGCAGATCAAGGCCGAATTCGACGTGGCCAATAACCAGGCCGGTTACGCCGTGTTGCGCGCACCCCAGGATGGCGTGGTCGCCAAGCGTGCAGTGGAAGTCGGCCAGGTGGTGTCGGCCGGCCAGACCGTATTCACCCTGGCCACCGATGGCGAGCGGGAGGTGTTGATCAGCCTGCCGGAGCAAAGCTTCGGGCGTTTCAAGATTGGCCAGCCGGTGTCCGTGGAACTGTGGAGCCAGCCCGACCAGCGCTTCAACGGCCGCATCCGCGAACTGTCGCCGGCTGCCGATCCAAAGTCGCGAACCTTCGCCGCCCGCGTCGCGTTTACCGGCGGCAAAGTGCCTGCGGAACTGGGGCAGAGCGCTCGCGTCTTCATCCAGGCTGACGGGGTGATTCCCCTGGCGGTGCCGCTGTCTGCCCTGAGCGCGGAGAACGGCGCGTCCTACGTCTGGGTGGTGCAGCCCGACAATACCCTCAAGCGCACGCCGGTGCGGATCGGCGCCTTTGGCGAGAAAACCGTGCCGGTGCTGGAAGGCTTGAACCCCACTGATTGGGTGATCGCCGCCGGTGTGCATGTACTCCATGAGGGCCAGCAAGTGCGCCCGGTGGATCGCGCCAATCGAGTGGTAAGTCTGGCGGCCAAGGAGTAGTCCCCGATGGGTTTCAATCTTTCCGAATGGGCGTTGCGTAATCGCCAGATCGTACTGTTCCTGATGATCCTGCTGGCAGTGGTCGGCACCTTGTCCTACACCAAGCTGGGACAAAGCGAAGACCCGCCGTTTACCTTCAAGGCCATGGTGATCAAGACCAACTGGCCAGGCGCCACGGCCCAGGAAGTGTCGCGCCAGGTCACCGAGCGTATTGAAAAGAAATTGATGGAGACCGGCGACTACGAGCGCATCGTCTCCTTCTCGCGACCCGGTGAATCCCAGGTCACCTTCATGGCCCGGGACTCGATGCACTCCGCAGAGATCCCGGACCTCTGGTACCAGGTGCGCAAGAAAATCAGCGATATTCGCCAGACCCTGCCACCGGATATCCAGGGCCCGTTTTTCAACGATGAATTCGGTACCACCTTCGGCAATATCTACGCCCTGACCGGCGATGGCTTTGACTACGCCGTGCTCAAGGACTACGCCGACCGCATCCAGATTCAGCTGCAACGGGTGCCGGATGTCGGCAAGGTCGAACTGCTGGGCTTGCAGGACGAGAAGATCTGGATCGAGCTGTCCAACCTCAAGCTCGCCACCCTCGGCCTGCCGCTGGCGGCCGTGCAGCAGGCGTTGCAGGAACAGAATGCGGTGTCCACCGCCGGCTTCTTTGAAACCCCGAGCGAGCGCGTGCAGTTAAGGGTGTCCGGCAACTTCAAGACCGTTAAGGAGATTCGCGACTTCCCGATCCGCGTCGGTGATCGTACGTTCCGTATCGGTGACGTGGCCGAGATTCATCGTGGCTTCAACGATCCACCGGCACCGCGCATGCGCTACATGGGCGCCGACGCCATCGGGTTGGCCGTGGCCATGCGTGATGGTGGCGACATCCTGGTGCTGGGCAAGGCCCTGGAAGGCGAATTCGCACGCCTGCAGAAGAACCTTCCTGCCGGTATGGAACTGCGCAAGGTGTCGGACCAGCCGGCAGCGGTAAAAACCAGTGTCGGCGAATTCGTCCAGGTGCTCGCCGAGGCCCTGGCGATTGTGTTGCTGGTGAGCTTTTTCTCTCTGGGCGTGCGCACCGGCATGGTGGTCGCCCTGGCGATTCCGCTGGTGTTGGCCATGACGTTTGCCACCATGTATTACCTCGGCATCGGCCTGCACAAAATCTCCCTCGGCGCGCTGGTGCTGGCGCTGGGCTTGCTGGTGGACGATGCGATCATCGCCGTGGAAATGATGGCGATCAAAATGGAGCAAGGGTACGACCGGCTCAAGGCCGCCAGTTTCGCCTGGACCAGCACAGCCTTCCCGATGCTCACCGGCACCCTGATCACGGCCGCGGGTTTCCTGCCGATTGCCACGGCGCAATCGAGCACCGGTGAATACACCCGCTCGATCTTCCAGGTGGTGACCATTGCGCTGCTGGCCTCGTGGGTCGCCGCAGTGATGTTCGTGCCGTACCTGGGGGAAAAACTCCTGCCGGACCTGGCGAAGATTCATGCGGCCAAGCATGGCACCGACGGGCCGGATCCCTACGGCACACCCTTCTATCAGCGCGTAAGACGCCTGGTGGAATGGTGCGTGCGTCGGCGCAAGACGGTGATCGTCCTGACCTTGCTGCTGTTTATCGGCTCGGTGGCGCTGTTCCGCTTTGTGCCCCAGCAGTTCTTCCCGGCTTCCGGGCGACTGGAACTGATGGTCGACCTGAAACTGGCTGAAGGCGCGTCCCTGAGCAATACGGCTGACCAGGTCAAACGCCTTGAAGCCTTGCTCAAGGAACATGCCGGTATTGAAAATTATGTGGCCTATGTCGGTACCGGTTCGCCACGTTTCTACCTGCCGCTGGACCAGCAACTTCCGGCCGCCAGCTTTGCCCAGTTTGTGGTGTTGGCCAAGACCATCGAGGAGCGCGAAAGCTTGCGCACCTGGCTGATCGAAACCCTCAACGAACAATTCCCGGACCTGCGTTCGCGGGTTACGCGGCTTGAAAACGGCCCGCCGGTTGGCTACCCCGTGCAGTTCCGGGTAACGGGCGAGCACATCGAAGAAGTCCGGGCCCTGGCGCGGAAAGTGGCGGCCAAGGTTCGCGAAAATACCCACGTGGTCAACGTGCACCTGGACTGGGAAGAACCGAGCAAGATCGTCTACCTCAACGTTGACCAGGACCGCGCCCGCGCCCTCGGCGTGAGCACCGCCAACCTGTCGAAATTCCTCCAGAGTTCCCTCACGGGCTCCAGCGTCAGCCAGTACCGCGAAGACAACGAGTTGATCGAAATCCTGCTGCGCGGCACGGTGCATGAGCGCACCGAGCTGTCGCTGCTGCCAAGCCTGGCGGTGCCGACCGACAACGGCAAGAGCGTGGCGCTGTCGCAGATCGCGACCCTGGAATACGGCTTTGAGGAAGGCATCATCTGGCACCGTAATCGCCTGCCGACCGTGACCGTTCGCGCCGATATCTACGGCAAGGAACAACCGGCCACCCTGGTGCAGCAAATCCTGCCGACCCTCGAAGGCGTGCGCGCTGAACTGCCGGACGGCTACCTGCTGGAAGTTGGCGGCACGGTCGAGGATTCCGCCCGTGGGCAGAACTCGGTCAAGGCCGGTGTGCCGCTGTTTATCGTGGTGGTGCTGACCTTGCTGATGCTGCAATTGCGCAGCTTCTCCCGCACCGCGATGGTGTTTCTCACGGCGCCCTTGGGCCTGATCGGGGTGACACTGTTCCTGCTGGTGTTCCGCCAGCCCTTTGGGTTCGTGGCGATGCTGGGGACCATCGCGCTGTCGGGGATGATCATGCGTAACTCGGTGATCCTGGTGGACCAGATCGAGCAGGACATCAAGGCCGGCCTGGCTCCCTGGCAGGCGATTATCGAGGCGACCGTGCGGCGCTTCCGGCCGATTGTGCTGACGGCGCTGGCGGCCGTACTGGCGATGATCCCGCTGTCCCGCAGCGTGTTCTTCGGGCCGATGGCCGTGGCGATCATGGGCGGCTTGATTGTTGCGACGGCATTGACGCTGTTGTTCCTGCCCGCGCTGTATGCGGCGTGGTTTCGGGTGCGCAAGGAGGCCGTGTAAGGCTGCGAGTGGCAGGGGTGTCCTGTAAGGAAATGCCTCTGCTCATTCACACATAGACGCAAACTACGACCCTGGGCGACGGAACGTTTGCCCGTGGTGCTCCACTCAGAATCGTCTGATTGACAGACGTCGTTGTCGGGGCCGCAAGCCTGCGGTCCCGATGAACAACAATGAGTTCATGGAGTGTCATATGTTTATTTTGTCTGCCCTGGCAGCTTTCAAAGGTGCTTTCCTGGGGTCACTGCTGGGCAATCTGTTGCCTGGTTCCAATAAAGAAGCTGATACGGCGCGACCGCACAAGCCCGGCCATGGACGGCCCGGTATCAACCACGGCCATCACTCCCGACCAACGGGGCCTGTCCTGCCTGCGCGGCCCAAGCCATATCACCAGGCGCCGGTGCATGAGGCCCACCAACCCTACCAGAGCTCATCGGCACTCTTTCCGATGCATCGATAGCCGCTGACTCGAGGCAGCCCGGGAACCACTCGGGCTGCCTTGCCGAATTTCGGTCGGTCCAATGGCAATGGCCAGCCCGAGATCAACATTAATATCAAAACCGAAAACAACACCACCAACAGCAGCAACAGCAATGCCGTGGGTAGTGATTTGCCTTGCAAGTGCCGCTATTAAAAAAAACGCCCTGAATAGTTCAGGGCGTTTTTAGTTGCCGGGTATGGTCTACAGCGCGCCGAACACCTTCTTGGCCAAGCTGGTGGCAGCCGCCGCCGGGTTCTTGCGAATGGTTTCTTCCTGCTGGGCGATCATCTTGAACAGCCCGTCCAGCGCCTGTTCGGTCACGTAGCTTTCGACATTGGCGCTCTTGGCATCAATGGCGCCAAAGGTGGCGGCCTTGCCGGCGAGCGCGTTGTACTGCTGGGCCACGCCGACCTTGTCGGTAGCGGCCTTGACGATCGGCAGGAACTTGGCCCGGATCTCGTCACGGCTGCTTTTGTTCAGGTACTGGGTGGCCGAGTCCTGGCCGCCGGTGAGGATGCCCTTGGCATCGGTCACGCTCATGTTTTTCACCGCGTTTACCAGGATCGGCTGGGCCTGGGTGACAGCAGACTCGGCCGCCTTGTTCATGCTGGTTTCAAGTTGCGTGACCTGGTCACCCATGCCGAACATTTTCAACTTGTCGGCGACTTTGCCCAACTTGCCCGGCAGGCCGATCTTCACTTCGGGGTTGTTGCTGAAACCACCGGGCACACCCAGTTGTTTCACGGCAATCTGTGCGCCTTGGGTCAGTGCATCCTTGAGGCCGCCGGTGGCGTCGCCCTGGGACAGGCTGCCGAGGGACAAGGCCATGGCGTTGGCACCGAGCAGCAAGCCGGCGCACAGGGCAGTGAGGCGAAGGGAGTTACGGAGCATGGGCGCTTCCTTATGTTCGATATTTTAATCAGTGTGCAACCGCATCCACGCGCAGGCGCAGCGGTTGTGGGTCCTGGCCGTTCAACTGCACGGAGTGCCGTTCGGTGGTGATAAACAGTAGCTTGCCCTCCAGTTCGATGCGAGCGCTCACCGAGTAACTGTGGCCAGGCTTGACCTGGGTCGGGTCGTAGCTCAGATGAAAGGGCAGTGGCACCTGGCCTTTCACCGGGCCTTTCTGCTCGGCCAGGGTCACGGCCGGGGCGTCCATCAAGGACACATCCTGCAGGGTCACACTCAAGGTGGCGGCGGGCGGGAGGGCGATGCGTTGCAAATAGAAGACTTCGCCATCGAGGCTGGCTTTGGGCGCGGGGCTCATGGTCTGGCAGGCTCCCAGCAGGGCGGTCAGGCCCAGGAGGATGATTTTTTTCATGGTGCAGCTCCTTGTCAACGGCGCCAGAAACACCCTGGCGCCTCGGTCACTCTAGTGTGTTTCTTCGGGTACCACAGGCTGGTCTGGCGCCTCTTCGCTGCGATGCAGTGCGACCTGGCGAATCGACAGGCGAATCTCCGCGGGCAATACGCGTTTGGCTGCACCTTCGGCCAGCTCACCCAGCAGCGGGTGATAGCTCAGTTTGCCGGCCTCGTCGCGGCGCAGCACATCTTGCTCCAGCAGGGTCTGGATAAAATGTCGGAAAAGGCTCTTGTCGAAGAACTCCGGGGCATTCAGGCCGTGCAGGATCGACAGGCGCTGGGCCATGACCGTGCACAGGTCTTCCAGCTCTTCGGCGCTGATGCTGTTCTGGCCGCTGTTGAGCAGCAGCGAGATCGCCATGTAGAAGCGTTGCAGGGTCTGGGCGATGCTCTTGGACAGCAGGGTCAACAGCACAAACTGCCGTGAGCTCGGCGCCGGGCGCAGGTACACGTCGTTTTCAAAACGCAGCAGGCCTTGTTCGACGAAGGCTTCGAGCCACTGGTCGACCACCGCGTCCAGCTCGTCCAGGGACCAGCGGATAAACAGCTCCGATTGCAGGTACGGGTAGAGCGCACGGGTATAGCGCAGGATCTGTTCGCGGCTCATCCGCGAGCTGCTCTGGAAGAAACTCGCCAGCAGCGCCGGCAGGGCGAAGATGTGCAGCACGTTGTTGCGGTAGTAGGTCATCAGGACGGCGTTCTGCTCGTCCAGGTAGAGGATCTTGCCCAGTGCATCGCTCTGTTCCGACAGCAGGTCCATGTCCTTGACGTGCTTGATCAGCGCCAGGCCGTCGCCTTCCGGCAGGGTGGTGTGGGGCGAGTAGGGCACCTTGCGCAGCAGTGCCAGGTACAGATCCAGCTGGCGCGCCATCGCCTGTTCGTCCAGGGCCAGGCGGGTGGTGGACAGCAGCGCGAGGGCCACCAGGTTCACCGGATTGATCGCCGCCGCTTCGTTCAAGTGTTGCGCCACCCGTTCGCCGAGGCGGTTGGTGGTTTCGTTGAGCCACGCCGGCTTGTAGTTCGGGCCCAGCTCCTGGGAGCGCCAGCCGGGCTGTTCGCTGTCGAGGAATTCAGCCAGCTTGATCGGTTCGCCGAAGTTCACGGCGACCTGGCCAAAGCGCTGCTTGAGGGCGCCGACCACTTTGAAAATATCGAAAATCGACTCTTTCTTCTTGCTCGCACCGCGCAGTTCGCCCAGGTAAGTGCGGCCTTCCAGCACCCGCTCATAGCCGATGTACACCGGCACGAACACGATGGGCATGCGCGAGGAACGCAGGAAGCTGCGCAGGGTGATCGCCAGCATCCCGGTCTTCGGTTGCAGCATGCGCCCGGTGCGCGAGCGTCCGCCTTCGACGAAGTATTCCACCGGGAAACCCTTGGTGAACAAGGTGTGCAGGTATTCGTTGAACACCGAGGTGTACAGCGGGTTGCCCTTGAAAGTACGGCGCATGAAAAACGCCCCGCCACGGCGCAACAGGCTGCCGATCACCGGCATGTTCAGGTTGATCCCGGCGGCGATGTGCGGCGGGGTCAAGCCATTCTTGAACAGGAGGTAGGAGAGCAGCAGGTAGTCGATATGGCTGCGATGGCACGGTACATAGATCACCTCGTAGCCCTGGGCGACCTTTTGCACACCTTCGATGTTGTTGACCTTGATGCCGTCGTAGATCTTGTTCCAGAACCAGCTCAGCACCACTTCGAGGAAACGGATGGCGGTGTAGGTGTAGTCCGAGGCGATCTCGTTGCCATAGCGCAGGGCCTGGGCCTTGGCTTTCTCGGGGGTGATTTTCTCGCGTTCGGCCTCGTCGAGGATCGCCTGGCGTACCAGTGGCATGTTCACCAGGCCCTTCACCAGGTTGCGCCGGTGGGACAGGTCGGGGCCGATCACTGCGGTTTTCAGGTTGCGAAAGTGCACCCGCAGGATGCGCTGGGCCATGCGCACGGTGCGTTCGTGGCCTTTATTGTGCTCGATCAACTCACGCAGGTTGATGGGCGCGGAGAATTGCACCCGGGTCTTGCGGCCCAGGATCAGGATGCTCAGCAGCCGGCGCAGGCGGCCGGTGACGGCCCAGCTGTCGGCGAACAGCAGTTTCCAGGGGCTGGACTCGCTGTCGGGCGACTGGCCCCAGAACACGCTGACTGGAATGATCTGTGCATTCTCTTCGGCGTGTTCGGTGAGCACATCCACCAGGCGGGTCAGGGTGGGTGGGGCCCCACGCTTGTCCTGGCGCCCCAGCCAGTCGGGGTCGGGCGTCAGGTAGAAGAAGGCCGCCGGCTCCATCAGCGGGCCGACCGACACCGGCAGCACCGGGCGCGGCAGGCCGGCCTTGGTACATTCGGTATCAACCACCGCCAATTCGGTGAGGGATGGAGATTGCAGGACGTAAAACACCGGACGACTGCGGTCGAGGTTCAAGGTAAGGGACGACTGGTTGATCGTCTCTGAGCGAACCCAGAGGTACAACAGCCGGCGCAAGGTGCCAAATACCAGACGGCGAAAGGGAGAACGGGTCATACGGCTTCTGCTTTGAGTGGGGAAAAAAACCGGGCAGGTGCTCGGGGCGCTAGTGTGCAGTATTAGCCGAAAATCGGCAAAAAAGCGGCGAAGTAATCTTGAGTTGAAGCTTTTTGAGCCTGTCTTATACTCGGCAGTTCAACTGCGACGACTCAACAATAAACGTACTTATAAAAAGCATGTGGGAGCAAAACAGATGGCAACGCGCGAAACCGGCAATGTGAAGTGGTTCAACGACGCCAAGGGCTATGGCTTTATCCAGCGGGAAGATGGCAAGGATGTGTTCGTGCACTACCGCGCCATTCGCGGTGAAGGGCATCGTTCATTGGCTGAAGGCCAGCAGGTGGAATACGCCGTGGTGACGGGAGAGAAGGGCTTGCAGGCTGAGGATGTGGTTGGGCTGTAAGCCGATAAGCACGACGCACCTTTAAATGTGGGAACCCGGTCAAATGTGGGAGCCGGGCTTGCCCGCGATGGCATCGCCGCGGTTTGGCTGAATGACCGAGGTGGGCCCATCGCAGGCAAGCCAGCTCCCACATTTGATTGGGTTTGCACATTGAGGCCTTGTTAGCCTGACCTTATGCGGTTTTCCAGGTGATCTGCTCTTCACCGTCTGCGCTGATACGAATCCAGGTATCCGCGCTTTCTTCACCTTCTTCCTCTACCCAGCTGCCCGGCGCGCAACGCACTTCGACGTTCAGCGCGGCAAAGGCTGCGCGGGCGCAGGCGATGTCGTCTTCCCACGGGGTCTGGTCGCTTTCCAGGTACAGGCTGTTCCATTTGCCTACGGCTTTCGGCAGCCAGGTGACCGGTACGCTGCCGGCTTTGCACTTGTAGGTCTGGCCGCGCTGGACCCAGTCGGTGCACGAGCCCAGAGCGGCGCCCAACCAGGCGGCGATGGCCTTGTGGTCGACGTCGGCGTCCTTGAGGTAAATCTCGATATCAGGTTGGCGCATGGATGTTCCTCGTTGCGGGATTTTGAAAATCCATTCGCGGATTCGGCGCGGGCCCCGAGAGGCCCACAAAATATTGGGTTATTGAAGCACGAAATAGTCGTAGCGCATCGACACAGTGACCAGCAGCGGTTCGGCGGCTTCGATCACCCGGACCCGGCGTTCGGCACTCGCGCGCCAGCCGTGGGGCGTCATCGCCAGCAGGTTGGCGCGATCCTTGGGGTCGGCCAGGCTGAGCTTGAACTCCAGGGTTTCACTGTGTTGCAGGCTCATGCCGTCCGGTACCAGCGCCAGGTGCTTGTCGTCGGTGTACTCGCGCACTTCGTCGTACAAACGCTCACGCAGCTCCATCAGGTGGCCGCGGGTCGGGCCGACTTTCATCAAACCACCACCCGGGCTGAGCAGGCGCTTGGCCTCCAGCCAGTCCAGTGGGCTGAACACGCTGGCCAGGAACTGGCAACTGGCATCGGCCAACGGCACCCGGGCCATGCTGGCGATCAACCAGGTCACCGTGGGGTTGCGCTTGCAGGCGCGCTTGACCGCTTCCCTGGAAATATCCAGGGCATAACCATCGGCGCGCAGCAGGGCGTCGGCGATCTGTGCGGTGTAGTAACCCTCGCCACAGCCGATGTCGAGCCAGCGCTGGGGTTTGCGTTCAGCGGCCAGTTCGGCCAGGCGCCTGGCCACCGGGGCGTAATGCCCGGCGTTGAGGAAGTCGCGGCGCGCTTCCACCATCGCCAGGTTGTCGCCTGGGTCACGGCTGTTCTTGTGCTGCACCGGCAACAGGTTCAGGTAACCCTGGCGCGCCCGGTCGAAACGGTGCCCGGCCGGGCAGGCTACGCCGTTGTCCACTTCATGGAGCGGTGCGCTGCAAATGGGGCAAGCGAGCATCAGGCGAGCAACTTGATCAGGGTCTGGTAGTAGATTTCGGTCAGCACATCGAGGTCGCTGGCGAGGATGCGCTCGTTGACCTGATGGATCGTCGCGTTGACCGGGCCCAGCTCCACCACCTGAGTGCCGAGGGTCGCGATGAAGCGCCCATCGGAGGTGCCGCCGCTGGTGGACGCCTGGGTCTCGCGACCGGTGACGGCCTTGATGCTGGCGGAGACCGCATCGAGCAACGCGCCCGGTTCGGTGAGGAACGGCAGGCCCGACAGCGCCCACTCCACATGCCAGTCCAGGCCATGCTTGTCGAGAATCGCCGCGACCCGCTGCTGCAGGCCTTCGACGGTGGACTCGGTGGAGAAGCGGAAGTTGAACACCGCCGTCAGGTCGCCCGGGATCACGTTGGTGGCGCCGGTGCCGGAGTTGAGGTTGGAAATCTGGAAGCTGGTAGGCGGGAAGAAGGTGTTGCCATCGTCCCAGTGCTCGGCGGCCAGTTCGGCCAGGGCCGGAGCCGCCAGGTGGATCGGGTTCTTCGCCAGGTGCGGGTAGGCCACATGGCCTTGCACGCCGCGCACGGTCAGGGTGGCGCCGAGGGAGCCGCGACGGCCGTTCTTGACCACGTCGCCCACCAGGGTGGTGCTCGACGGTTCGCCGACGATGCACCAGTCCAGGCGCTCCTTGCGGGCTGCCAGGCGTTCGATCACCGCCTTGGTGCCGTGGTGCGCCGGGCCTTCTTCGTCACTGGTGATCAGGAATGCGACCGAACCCTTGTGGTCCGGGTAGTCGGTCACAAAGCGCTCGGAAGCGACCAGCATCGCCGCCAGGCTGCCTTTCATGTCGGCTGCGCCACGGCCGCAGAGCATGCCGTTTTCATCGATCAGCGCGTCGAACGGGTCGTTCTGCCAGGCCTTGACCGGGCCGGTCGGCACCACGTCGGTGTGGCCGGCGAAGCACAATACCGGGCCTTCGTGTTTGCCGTGGGTGGCCCAGAAGTTATCCACATCCTCGATGCGCATCGGCTCAAGCGCAAAACCGGCGTCGCCCAGGCGCTGCATCATCAGCTTCTGGCAATCGGCGTCGACCGGCGTCACCGACGGGCGGCGGATCAGGTCGATAGCGAGTTGGAGGGTCGGCGAAAGGTCGGCGTGGGCCGTCATGTAAAAACTCCAGAAGCATGTCAGGGCGCAAGGCTTATGTGGGAGGGGGCTTGTGTGGGAGCGGGCTTGCTCGCGAATACGGAGTGTCAGTCAACAATGTATGAACTGACCCGGCGCATTCGCGAGCAAGCCCGCTCCCACACAAAGCAATGGCCTGGGCCAAGTCTCACAAAATGGCCGTTATCTTATAGCAAAACGGCGGCCAGAGGCCGCCGTTTAGTGCATTGCGCAGGATTTTAAGCAGCGGCCACAGGCTCTTGCTTCGGTGCCGGTTTCGGCAGCGACGACAGGAACGCCATGATCAGCGCCGCCACATACGGCAGCGACTGCACCAGCAACATCACCACCCAGAAGCGCATGTCATTGCTCGGCAGCCCCTGCACCAGGTAAATCCCCAGTGCCGCACCCCACAACAGCAGCATGATGAACATCTCTTCCCGGGCTTCGGAAATCGCCACCCAGAAACCGTGGTTATCGGCATTCTTCGGTGTACGGAAGAACGGAATGCTGGTGGTGAAGAACCCGTACAGCACCGCCTTGGCGATGGTGTGCGACAACGCCAGCCCGGCCAGTGCCGCGCAGAACGCATCTTTCAGGTTCACACCCACCGCACGACGGTAGAGGAAGATGATCTTGCCGACCTTGAACACGAACAACGCCAGTGGCGGGATCGCGAAAATCAGCAGCGGCGGGTCAACCCGCGTCGGCACGATAATCATCGCCGCCGACCACAACAAGGCGCCCACGGTGAAGAAGATGTTCATGCCGTCGGCCACCCACGGCAACCACCCCGCGAGGAAGTGGTAGCGCTGGCCACGGGTCAGCTCGGTGTCCTTGCCGCGCAAGAGGCTCGCAGTGTGGCGCTTGATGATCTGGATCGCGCCGTAGGCCCAGCGGAAACGCTGTTTCTTGAAGTCGATAAAGGTATCGGGCATCAGGCCCTTGCCGTAGCTGTCGTGGTAGTACGCCGCCGACAGGCCCTTCTCGAAGACCCGCAGGCCCAGCTCGGCATCCTCACAGATGCACCAGTCGGCCCAGCCCAGCTCTTCCAGCACCGAGCGACGGGTCATGGTCATGGTGCCGTGCTGGATGATCGCGTCACGGTCGTTGCGGGTGACCATGCCGATATGGAAGAAGCCTTTGTATTCCGCGTAGCAGAGCTTCTTGAAGGTGCTTTCGTTCTGGTCGCGATAATCCTGTGGCGACTGCACCACGGCGATTTTCGGGTCGGCGAAGTGCGGCACCATGTGCTTGAGCCAGTTTGGCGATACGCAGTAATCGGAGTCGATCACCGCGATCACTTCGGCATCCTTGGCGGTGTGCGGGATCAGGTAGTTCAGTGCGCCGCCCTTGAAACCGGCCAGGGGCGAGACGTGGAAGAACTTGAAGCGCGGGCCGAGGGTTTCGCAGTAGTCGCGCACCGGCTCCCACACGGCCGGGTCCTTGGTGTTGTTGTCGATGATCAGGACTTCGTAGTCCGGATAATCGAGGGCGGCCAGGGCGTCGAGGGTCTGTTTGACCATCTCCGGCGGCTCGTTGTAGCACGGCACGTGGATCGAGACTTTCGGGCGGTAGTCCGAATCCCCTTCAACCGGCAGGAATTCACGCCGGCGTTTGTGGGTCCAGACTGCTTCGGCCAGCTCATGGGCTTCGGTCAGCAACACGATAAACACGCCCAAGGCGCCGAGTGCCAGCAGGAAGCCCACCGTCAAACTGAACCAGGTGCTGTATTGCTGGCTGTAGTCATAACCGATCCACACCAATACCGACCCGCACAGGAACGCGATAAAGGTCAGGAACGTACGGCCGCGCTGGCGCAGGGCCGAGCCGTCGATCATCAGCAGGGTCAGGGACAGCAGCGCAAGCACCACCGAGCCGATCGCCAGCACTCGCCATTGCGGAATCGCGACCACCGGGCCATCAAAGTTGAATTTCTGCTGGCGTGCGGCGTTGAACACGCCCCAATAGGCCCCTACAGAGCCTTCGTCGCTGGCTTTCCATGGCTGGTCAAACGCTTCGATCACGAAGTAGTTGTAGCCCTGGCGGTTCAGCGTGTTAACCAGCGTGCGCAGGTAAATCGCCTGGTCGGCGGGGGAGGCGTCAGCACCGCCACGCATCCGGCCGTTGCTCGGCCAGCCAACCTCCGACAGCAACAGCGGCTTTTTCGGGAAGGTCTTCTTCAGGTCCCGTGCGCGATCGAGGACGAACTGGCCGGCCTTGTCCACCGGGATATGTTCCCAGTACGGCAGGATGTGCGCGGCGATCAGGTCGACGTGCTTGGCCAGTTGCGGGTTGTGTTCCCAGATGTGCCATTGCTCGGAGGTGGTCACGGGCACCTTGACGGCAGCCCGTACCCGATCCAGCAGCACGATCAACGCCTCCGGAGTGATTTCTTCGCGGAACAGCGCCTCGTTGCCCACCACTACCCGCACTACGCTGCGGGAGCTGTTGGCGATTTCGATGGCGCGCTGGATCTCGCGCTCGTTGCGCTCGAGGTCCGGGCTGATCCAGATCCCCAGGGTCACCCGCAGGCCGAATTCTTCCGCCAGCTTGGGGATATCCCCCAGGGTGCCGTCGACCGAGTAGGTACGGATGTTGTCCGTCAGCTTGCTCATGATCGCAAGGTCCTGACGCATTTGATCGTCGGTCGGATACTGGTCTTTCTGTGGGTACTGGCCTTGCTGGAACGGCGAGTACGAAAAACCGGAGATCTGCTCGGGCCAGTTAGGGGCATTGACCGGGCGGTTGATCAGCGCCCAGAAGCCGGTGAACAGCGCGGCAATTGCCAGCACCACCACCAGGTTGAGTCCAAATTTACGCGATGACATGGCTATTTCGGGTTCCAAAGGGTGTGGAACGAAAAGAGGTGTCGGCCTGCGCCGAACGGCGCGCATCCTACACTGGCCTTTCACCGACCGTACAGCAAGCCGGGAAAAACCGGACATTGGGCAGTGCAACTCGTCGTAAGTTCTCTTACTTGTAGCTTGTAGTTTAAAACTTGTCGCTGTGTAGCCCTATAATGCGCGCCGGTTTTTGGGGTAATGGTCATGAGTACAGAAGATCCACGGTTTGCCGGCGTCGCCCGCTTGTATGGCATTGAAGGCCTGGAGCGCCTGAAGGCGGCCCATGTGGCCATCGTCGGCGTGGGCGGGGTGGGTTCGTGGGCGGCGGAAGCCATCGCTCGCTGTGGCGTGGGCGAGATTTCGCTGTTTGACCTCGATGATGTATGCGTCAGCAACAGCAACCGTCAGTTGCATGCGCTGGACAGCACGGTGGGCAAGGCCAAGGTCGAGGTCATGGCCGAGCGCCTGAAAGGCATCAACCCGGATTGCACCGTGCACGCGGTGGCGGATTTCGTGACTCGCGAGACGATGGCCGAGTACATCACGCCGAACATCGACTGTGTGATCGACTGCATCGACAGTGTGAACGCCAAGGCCGCACTGATTGCCTGGTGCAAGCGGCGCAAGATCCAGATCATCACCACCGGCGGCGCGGGCGGGCAGATTGATCCGACGTTGATTCAGGTGTGTGACTTGAACCGTACGTTCAATGACCCGCTGGCGTCGAAGGTGCGCTCCACGTTGCGTCGCGATTATGGCTTCTCCCGCACTGTGACCCGCCATTACAGCGTGCCCTGCGTGTTCTCCACCGAACAGCTGCGTTACCCGAAGCCGGACGGCAGCATCTGTTTGCAGAAGAGTTTTGTCGGGGATGGCGTGAAGCTGGACTGCGCCGGCGGGTTTGGCGCGGTGATGATGGTCACTGCGACCTTCGGCATGGTGGCCGCGACCAAGGCGGTGGACAAGATAGTGGCCGGGGTGCGCCGGCCTTCGGATCGAGTCAAGGCCCCTTAGATCTCAGTCTGGAATGAAGATCAAAATGTGGGAGCGGGCTTGCTCGCGAAAGCGGTGTATCAGTCGACATCTCCGGTGACTGACACGCCGCCTTCGCGAGCAAGCCCGCTCCCACATTTAGTTTTGTATAAGGCTCAACTCCCGCATCCGCTGAAGCACGGCATTCAACCCATTGCTGCGCGACGGCGATAACTGCCGCGACAGGCCCAGTTGCTCAAACCAGCCGGGCAAGTCGACGGCTTGCAGTTCGGCGGCAGACACACCGTTGACCCGCGCCAGCAACAACGCCACCAGCCCGCGTATCAGCCGTGCATCGCTGCTGGCGGCAAACTGCCAATGCCCATCCTGCAGGCGCCCCACCAGCCACACCAGGCTTTCACAGCCCTGCACCAGGTTGGCGTCGACCTTGTCTTCGTCCGGCAAGGCGGGCAGCCGCTCGCCCCATTGCATCAGCAGGCGGGCTCGTTGCTCCCAACTGCCGACCGCCTGGAACGCTTCCAGCGCGACAACGGCCTCAGTCGGCAAGCTCATCGCAACATATCCAGGGCTTGATCCAGCGCTTCAAAAAAGCGCTCCAGGTCATCGGAGTCGTTGTACAGCGCCAACGACACCCGAATCGCCCCCGACAATCCCATCTGCTTGAGCAGCGGCATCGCACAATGATGGCCGGCGCGCACCGCAATCCCTTGTTCGGTCAGCAAGTGGGCGAGGTCGGCGTTGTGCACGCCTTCAACCACGAAGCTGGCCAGGGCGACGTGCGGCGACCCCAGCAAGCGCACGCCATTGCGCGCTTGCAAGCCACGCAACAGGTAGTCGTGCAGGGCGGCTTCGTGAGCCGTCACCGCCTGCTGGTCCAGGGAACTCAGGTAATCCAGGGTTGCCCCCAGGCCGATCACGCTGGCGATCGGCGGAGTCCCGGCTTCGAAGCCGAGGGGCGCCGGGCGGAAACTGGCGCTTTGATAATCAGCCTGCTGCACCATCTCGCCCCCAAACTGCCAGTGGCGCAGGTGATGCAGGGCTTCGGTGCGGCCATACAGCACGCCGACGCCGTCCGGCCCGTAGAGTTTATGGCTGGAAAACACGTAGAAGTCGCAGCCCAGGGCCTGCATATCATGGCGACCATGCACGATGCCCTGGGCGCCATCGACCACCGTCAGTGCATCGTGGGCCTTGGCCAGCGCCAGCAGTTGCGGCAACGGCTGCCAGGCGCCAAGCACATTGGACAGTTGGCTCACCGCCAGCAGGCGGGTGCGCGGGCCGATCAGTTGGGCGGCGGCTTGCAGGTCGATCAAGCCGTCATCGTCAAGCGGCAGTACCACCAGCGCCAGCTCGCGACGCTTGGCCAGTTGCTGCCACGGCAGCAGGTTGGCGTGGTGCTCCAGGGCGCTGATGACAATCTCGTCGCCCGGGTTGAATAGGTGCTCAAGGCCATAAGCCAGGAGGTTCAGCGCCGATGTCGCGCCGTGGGTGAAGATGATTTGCCCCTCGTCACCGACGTTCAGCCACTGTGCCACCTTGCTGCGACTGTCCTCGAAAGCCTGGGTCGCATGGGCGCCCGGCAAGTGCTGTGCACGGTGCACATTGGCTGCGCCATTGGCGTAGTAATGGCTGATGGCGTCCAGCAGGGCTTGAGGTTTTTGCGTGGTGGCGGCGTTGTCCAGATAGGTCTGGTCTTGCCGTTGCAGGGTGGCGATGGCCGGAAAATCGGCGCGCCAGGGAGAGGGCACAAGCATGGTGATCAAGACTCGTATAAACGGCCCGCACCGGTCAGGCGCGGGCCGTTAGTGGCATCGAGTCGCTGCTTAGTTGTGAGCGTGCAGCGCTGCGTTCAGTTCGATGGCCGATTTGTGGGTTTTGCACTCCACGGCACCGGTCTCGGAGTTGCGGCGGAACAGCAGGTCCGGTTGGCCGGCCAGCTCGCGGGCCTTGACCACCTTGACCAGCTGGTTCTGCTCGTCCAGCAGCGCAACCTTGGTGCCGGCGGTCACGTACAGGCCCGACTCCACGGTGTTGCGGTCGCCCAACGGGATACCGATACCGGCGTTGGCGCCGATCAGGCAGCCTTCGCCGACCTTGATCACGATGTTGCCGCCACCCGACAGGGTGCCCATGGTGGAGCAACCGCCGCCCAGGTCCGAACCCTTGCCGACGAACACGCCAGCCGACACGCGGCCTTCGATCATGCCCGGGCCTTCGGTACCGGCGTTGAAGTTGACGAAACCTTCGTGCATCACGGTGGTGCCTTCGCCTACGTAGGCGCCCAGGCGGATCCGCGCGGCATCAGCGATACGCACGCCGCTCGGCACCACGTAGTCGGTCATCTTCGGGAACTTGTCCACCGAGAACACTTCCAGCAGGTCGCCACGCAGGCGCGCTTCCAGTTGACGCTCGGCCAGCTCATTGATGTCGATTGCGCCCTGGCTGGTCCAGGCCACGTTCGGCAACTGCGGGAACACACCGGCCAGGCTCAGGCCGTGAGGCTTGACCAGGCGATGGGACAGCAGGTGCAGCTTGAGGTAGGCCTCAGGCGTGGAGGTCAGTGCGGCGTCTTCGGCCAGCAGGGTGGCGACCAGCGGCGTGTGGCTTTCAGCCAGGCGGCTCAACAGGGCGGCTTGGGCAGCGTCGACGCCCTTGAGCGCGTCAGCCAGTTGCAGGGCCTGGGTGACGGTGAAAGTGATCGCCTGGTTGCCTTCGGTGTAACCGAGGATCGGCGCGATGGCCGCGATGATTTCAGCCGATGGATTGAGCAGCGGTTGTGCGTAAAACACTTCCAGCCAAGCACCTTGGCGGTTCTGAGTGCCGACGCCGAAGCCCAGGCTGAACAGGGAATTGGACATGCTGTTACCTCTACAAAAATGGAGTGGGCTGGCCTACTTGAGGGCCGCCGAATAGCTATCTGGCTTGAAGCCAATCAGGGTTTTGTCACCGAGATCAAGCACCGGGCGCTTGATCATCGAGGGTTGCGCGAGCATCAATTCAATGGCTTTCGCTTGGTCGAGATCGGCTTTGCGTTCGTCTTCGAGTTTGCGAAAGGTGGTGCCCGCACGGTTCAAAACCACCTGCCAACCGTGCTCATTGCACCATTGAGTCAAGTGTTCGCGGTCGATACCGGCCGTCTTGTAGTCATGAAACTCATACTGGATAGCGTGCTCATCGAGCCAGGTGCGCGCCTTTTTCATGGTGTCGCAGGCTTTGATGCCGAAAAGGTGCAACGTTTTGCTTGAAGCGGTCAAGGAATTGCCCCCCTTTGGGCTCACGCAGATTAAAGGTCACGGATTATGCCATGGCCAGCGGCTTTCGGCGCCGCTCGTCACACTTACGTTTTGCTCGTGTGCGACTTTTGTGCAAAGGCCATCGCGCAGCATAGGCGGCTAATATGGCACTTCAACGGCGAGTTGTTGCCTGATGTGTGTTGTTGCAAGTTGATTGTCTGGGAATCCCGCGTTATGCAAACCGCCTACACCGTACTTATCCTGCTGATGCTGGTCAGCGTTTCGCGCCTTGTCGGGCGTATCATCCCACTGCCGTTACCACTGGTGCAGATCGCCGCCGGTGCGTTGCTGGCCTGGCCGACCCTGGGGCTGCATGTCGCCCTGGACCCTGAGTTGTTTCTTTTCCTGTTTCTGCCGCCGCTGCTGTTCTCTGATGGCTGGCGCATGCCCAAGCGTGAATTGTGGCGCCTGCGCGGGCCGATCCTGACGCTGGCGGTGGGGTTGGTGCTGTTTACAGTGGTGGGTGCCGGTTACTTCATTCACTGGTTGTTGCCGAGTATTCCCCTGCCGGTGGCCTTCGCCCTGGCGGCCGTGTTGTCGCCGACGGATGCCGTGGCGGTGTCAGCCATTTCCCAGAATCGGTTGCCGACGCCACTGATGCACATGCTCCAGGGCGAGGCGTTGATGAATGATGCCTCGGGCCTGGTGACCTTCAAGTTCGCCCTGGCGGCGGCGCTGACCGGCGTGTTCTCGCTGGCGGATGCGAGCCTCACCTTTGTGCTGGTGGCCGTGGGTGGCCTGGCGGTCGGTGTGGCGTTGAGCTGGCTGGTGGGCCGCCTGCGTGCCTGGATGATCGCCCGGGGCTGGGACGACCCGGCGACGCACGTGGTGTTCATGTTGTTGCTGCCATTCGCCGCCTACGTGCTGGCCGAACGCCTTGGCGCCTCGGGCATCCTGTCGGCGGTGGCTGCGGGCATGATGCAAAGCTGGCTCGACCTGCTGCCGCGCCAGACCAGCACCCGGTTGCTCAACCGCAGCGTCTGGTCGCTGCTGGAGTTTGCGTTCAACGGCTTGATCTTCCTGCTGCTGGGCCTGCAACTGCCTGACATCATCAAGGCGGTGGTCAGCCATGAGCCGACGCTGTGGCCGACCTTGTTGTATCGCTGCCTGGACGTGATCGCGATTTTCCTGGTGCTGGTGGTGTTGCGGTTTATCTGGGTGCAAAGCATCTGGCGACTGTCGGGTTTATTGCGCCGGATTCGTGGGAAAAGTGAGCTGACGCTGGTGCCCACCGCGCGGTCCTGCTGGTTGCTGACCGTCGGTGGCGTACGCGGTGCCGTGACCCTGGCGGGTGTGATGTCGGTACCGTTACTGCTTGCGCCGGGGCAGGATTTTCCCGAGCGCGACCTGCTGATCTTCATCGCCGCCGGTGTGATCCTGCTTTCGCTCGTCGCGGCCTGCATCGGTTTGCCGCTGCTGTTGCGCGGCATCGAGAAGAGCCCGGATGAGAAACGCCACAATGAAGTGCGCGAGGCCTGGAAGAAGACCGCCGTGGCTGCTATCCATGCCCTGGAAGCCGAAGAACCCGCTGAAGCTGCACCCCAGGATGCCGCCCAGGCAGCCTTGGCCACCGAGCTCAAGGCGCGGTTGATGTCGGAGTATCGTCATCAACTGGAAGTGTTCAACGATTCGGCCGAAGCCCAGGCGCTGGCGTTGCAGATGGATCAACTGGAGCGCAAGTTGCGGCTCAAGGCCCTGCGGGCGCAGCGTCTGGAACTGTATAGCCTGAGCCGTCACCATCAGATTGGTGATGATGTGTTACGGGAGGTGTTGGCGGATCTGGATATGAGCGAGGCGAATCTGGGTCATATCAAATAACACCGCGGTGCTTGCTTGTGGCGAGGGAGCTTGCTCCCGCTGGGCTGCGTAGCGGCCCCAAAAAAGCGGGAGCGCTGCGCACTCCAGCGGGAGCAAGCTCCCTCGCCACAGCAAGCTCCCTCGCCACATTCAGCGCAGTTATTTATTGCGGGTAATAAAGTCGCGAATCCGCGTCGCCGCTTCCACACACTCCGCCAGCGGCGCAACCAGTGCCAGGCGTACACGCCCGGCGCCCGGGTTGACCCCGTCCACTTCCCGCGACAGGTACGAGCCCGGTACCACGGTCACGTGTTCTTCCACGAACAAGTCCCGGCAGAACGCCGCATCGTCGCCCTTCACATTCGGCCACAGGTAGAAGCCGCCGTCCGGGTTTTGCACGTCCAGCACCGGCTTCAGGATCGCCAGCACCGCATCGAACTTCTCCCGGTACAGGTCACGGTTGGCCTGCACGTGGGCTTCGTCCTGCCAGGCAGCAATGCTCGCCAGTTGGGTTTGCACCGGCATCGCGCAACCGTGGTAGGTGCGGTACAGCAGGAAGCCCTTGAGGATATCGGCGTCGCCGGCCACAAAGCCCGAACGCAGGCCCGGCAGGTTGGAGCGCTTGGACAGGCTGTGGAACACCACGCAACGCTTGAAGTCCTGGCGGCCCAGTTCCACGCAGGCGCTGAGCAGGCCTGGCGGCGGGGTTTGTTCGTCGAAGTACAGCTCGCTGTAGCACTCGTCGGCGGCGATCACGAAGTCGTATTCGTCGGCCAGGGCGATCAGCTTTTTCAGGGTGTCGACGGGAATCAGTGCACCGGTCGGGTTGCCTGGCGAGCAGAGGAACAGGATCTGGCAGCGTTTCCAGATGTCCGGCGATACGGCGTCGAAATCCGGGTTGAAGCCGTTTTCATCCAGGCACGGCAGGTAATGCGGCTTGGCCCCGGCGAGGAACGCAGCCCCTTCGTAGATCTGGTAGAACGGGTTCGGGCTGACCACCAGCGCGTCGTCGCCGCGGTTTACCACGGTCTGGGTGAAGGCGAACAGCGCTTCACGGGTGCCGTTCACCGGCAGGATGTTGCGCGCCGGGTCAAGCCAGCCCTTGGGCACGCTGAAACGGCGTTCACACCAGGCGCCAATGGCTTCGCGCAGGGCGGGAATGCCCAGGGTGGTGGGGTACACCGCCATCTGGTCCAGGTTGTTGGCCAGCGCCTCGGCAACAAACTGCGGGGATTTGTGCTTCGGCTCACCGATGGACAGGGCGATGGGGCGTTTGTCCGGGTTCGGCGTGACGCTGCCCAGCAGGACGCGCAATTTCTCGAACGGGTAGGGCTGCAGTTGGTTCAGGGCGTTGTTCATCGATAAATCTCGTTCAATTCATTGGAAGCTGAAAATGGGCGGTCGGTCAGATGCTCAAGCGTGACATCTCGACGCCGGTCTCCTGATTGACGCTCAACTGCTGGACGATGGCTTCCTGCAAGCGTCGGCACAGTTCAGGGTCGGAAAGCGGCTGGTTGTCGGCATCGGTAATGAAGAACACGTCTTCCACCCGCTCGCCCAGGGTCGCAATCTTGGCGTTCTGCAACGACAGGTCGAACTCCAGGAAGATCGTGCCGATCCGTGCCAGCAGGCCCGGGCGGTCCGGCGCGCTGAGTTCCAGCACCGTCACCGGGCGCTGGGCGTCGTTGTGGATGGTCACCTCGGGGGCAAAAGCAAAGTGCTTGAGCTGGCGCGGCACCCGACGCTGGATGATGGTCGGGTAGTCGTCAGGATTGCGCAGCGCGTCGGTGAGGCCTTTGCGGATCTTTTTCACCCGCTCCGGGTTGTCGCCGATGGACTCGCCTTCTGTGTCGAGCACGATGTAGGTGTCGAGGGTGAACTGGCTGCTGGAGGTGATGACCCGGGCGTCGTGAATGTTCAGGTTGAGCTGGTCCATCGCGGCCACGGTCACGGCGAAGAAGTCGTGCTGGTCGGGCGCGTAGATGAAGATCTGGGTGCCACCCTCGAACTCGCGCTGGGTGGTTTCCTTGATCAGCACCAGCGGGCCGCCATCGGCCGGCTGCTGCAGGATCGCGTCGCTGTGCCAGGCCACGTCGCCGGCGGTGTGGCGCAGGAAGTAGTCGTCTCCCAGTTGCGACCAGAGTTGCTCGACGTCGTCCGGGTCATTGCCGCCACGCACCAGAATATCCAGGGCCGCGCTTTGGGTGCGGCGGATCTGTTCTTCGCGGTCCACCGGGTTCTCCAGGCCGCGACGCAGCGCGCGCTTGGTCTCGGTGTAGAGCTGGCGCAACAGGCTGGCGCGCCAGGAGTTCCACAGCGTCGGGTTGGTGGCGTTGATGTCGGACACGGTGAGCACGTACAGGTAGTCGAGGCGGGTTTCATCGCCGACGGCCTGGGCAAAATCGTGGATCACCTGCGGGTCGGACAAGTCCTTGCGCTGGGCGGTGGTGGACATCACCAGGTGGTTCTGCACCAGCCACACGATCAGGCGGCTGTCCCACAGCGGCAACTGGTGACGCTGGCAGAACGCTTCGGCGTCCACTGCGCCAATTTCCGAGTGATCGCCGTGCCGGCCCTTGCCGATGTCGTGGTACAGGCCGGCGAGGTAGATCAATTCCGGCTTGGGCAGACGCGCCATGAGCTTGCTGGCCAGTGGGAATTTCTCTGACACCTGGGTGTACTGCAACTTACGCAGGTGCTTGATCAGGTTCAGGGTGTGGGCGTCCACCGTGTAGATGTGGAACAGGTCGTGCTGCATCTGCCCGACGATAAAACCGAACTCCGGCAGGTAGCGCCCCAGGATCCCGTAGCGGTTCATGCGACGCAGGTTGCGGTGGATGCCGATCTTGCACTTGAACAGCTCGATAAACAGGCTGGTATTGCGGATGTCGTGGCGGAAATCGTCGTCGATCAGGTGACGGTTTTCCCGCAGCAGGCGAATGGTGTCGGCGCGTACGCCCTTGATTTCCGGCTGCTGGGCCATCAACACGAAGATTTCCAGCATGGCGAACGGCGTGCGTTTGAACACGTTGTCGTTGCGTGCCTCGATATAGCCATCGTGGAGCTGGAAGCGCGCGTTGATCGGCTGCGGCGGTGCTTCGTCTTCCGGGGCCAGGATCACTTCTTCAAAGTGCTGGATGATCAGGTCGCTGAGCTGGGCAATGCTCATTACCACGCGGTAGTACTGCTGCATGAAACTTTCGATGCTGGTCTTCGCGTCTTCGCCTTCAAACCCCAGCAGGGTCGCGATGGAGCGCTGGTGGTCGAACAGCAGGCGGTCTTCGGAGCGCCCGGCCAGCATGTGCAGCGCGTAGCGCACTTTCCAGAGGAATTCCTGGGAGGAGGCCAGCAGGGCGTTTTCGCTCTCCACCAGGAAGCCTTCCCCGGCCAGGGCGCGCAGGTTCAGGGTGCCGTACTGGCGACGGGCGACCCACAAAATCGTCTGGATATCCCGCAGCCCGCCCGGGGAGCCTTTGACGTTGGGTTCCAGGTTGTATTCGGTGTCGTTGTACTTGTGGTGCCGGGCTTTCTGCTCGGCACGCTTGGCCAGGAAGAAGTCCTTGCTTGGCCACATGTGCGCGGTGCTGGTGACTTCCAGCATGCGCTGGCGCAGGCGCTCGGGGCCGGCGATGGTGCGGCTTTCCATCAGGTTGGTGATCACCGTCAGGTCGGCGCGGGCTTCCTGGGCACACTCGTCCACTGAGCGTACGCTTTGGCCGACTTCCAGGCCGATGTCCCACAACAGCGTCAGAAAACGCTCGATGGAGTCGCGAAAGATCTCGTGATCGGCGCTGTCCAGCAAGATCAGCAGGTCGATGTCGGAGTAGGGGTGCAGTTCGCCACGACCGTAGCCGCCGACCGCCACCAGGGCGATATCGGCGTCTTCACTCCAGCTGAACTGTTCCCAGGCCTTTTGCAGGATGTTGTCGACGAACCAGGCGCGGTCCTCGATCAGCCGGCGGATATCGCGGCCGGTACGAAAGCGCCCGTCGAGCACCTCGCGGGCCTGACGAATGGCCTTCTTGAAGGCTGCGATGGGGCTGGCCTTCAGTGCCAGTTCCGCCTGGAACTGGCCACGGTCGAAGAGTTCGGGATCCACCTGGGGCATCAATCGGTTTTCCTTTCTATCTATGGGTCACAGCGTCGCTATTAGAAAACCGGTGCAAACATTACGCCGAAACGCGGGGAATCGTGTCGTCGGCACGCAGGGTGAAGATCTCGTAGCCGGTCTCGGTCACCAGCAGGGTGTGTTCCCACTGCGCCGAGAGCTTGCGGTCCTTGGTGATGGCGGTCCAGCCGTCGCCCAGCACCTTGGTGTCGGCCTTGCCCTGGTTGATCATCGGCTCGATGGTGAAGGTCATGCCTGCCTTGAGCTCCATGCCGGTGCCGGCGCGGCCGTAGTGCAGGATCTGTGGCTCTTCGTGGAACACCTTGCCGATGCCGTGGCCGCAGAACTCGCGCACCACCGAGAAGCCGTTCTTTTCAGCGTGCTTCTGGATGATTTCACCGATGTCGCCCAGGCGGCAGCCAGGCTTGACGATCTCGATGGCCTTGTACATGCATTCCTGGGTGACTTGCGACAGGCGCTCGGCCCAGACCGGCACGGTGCCGACGTGGAACATGCGGCTGGTGTCGCCGTGGTAGCCGTCCTTGATGACGGTGACGTCGATGTTCAGGGTGTCGCCGTCCTTCAGCGGCTTGTCGCCGGGAATCCCGTGGCACACCACGTGGTTGATCGAGGTGCAGATCGACTTGGGGAAACCCTTGTAGTTCAGCGGCGCAGGGATGGCCTTTTGCACGTCGACGATATAGTCGTGGCAAATGCGGTCCAGCGCTTCGGTGGTGACGCCGGGCTTGACGTGTTCGGCAATCATTTCCAGGACGTCGGCAGCCAGTTTTCCGGCAACACGCATGCCAGCGATATCTTCGGCGGTTTTGAGGGTGACGGTCATACAGGCTCTCTCTAGCGCGACGCGCTGAAATCAATACGGTTTACGGGTGTGCGACAAAAGGTTGCAGAATTCGCACAAGCCCAAAAAACGCGATTCTAGCAGACGCAAGGGTGAAACCATGAGCGTCTGGCGATCGCTTCTGTCTATAACGATGGGGGCATTCTGGCTCTATTCAAAGGCTTAGGCAAAAGCGACTGACGGCAAATGTGATTGCGGGTTTCGTTTTTGCAAGCTCTGTGGTATAAAATGCGCCGCTTTCCGGGGATACCCCGCAAAGCTTAAATCCACACACGTGTCGACACGATGACCTGGGTGCCGGAGGCAAATGCCGCTGGTTGGTCATTGGGATACGTGGAGGCCAAACCCGACTTATTAAGGAACTATCATGTCCCAAGTCAACATGCGCGATATGCTGAAGGCCGGTGTGCACTTCGGTCACCAGACCCGTTACTGGAACCCGAAAATGGGTAAGTACATTTTCGGCGCGCGTAACAAGATCCACATCATCAACCTTGAAAAAACCCTGCCAATGTTCAACGAAGCTCTGACTTTCGTAGAGCGCCTGGCCCAGGGCAAAAACAAGATTCTGTTCGTCGGCACCAAGCGTTCCGCTGGCAAGATCGTTGCTGAAGAAGCAGCACGTTGCGGTTCGCCGTACGTCGATCACCGCTGGTTGGGCGGCATGCTGACCAACTTCAAAACCATCCGTGCTTCCATCAAGCGTCTGCGTGACCTTGAAGTGCAAGCCGAAGACGGTACTTTCGCCAAGCTGACCAAGAAAGAGGCGCTGATGCGCACTCGCGACCTGGAAAAGCTCGATCGTTCCCTGGGTGGTATCAAGGACATGGGCGGTCTGCCTGACGCACTGTTCGTTATCGACGTTGATCACGAGCGCATCGCGATCACCGAAGCCAACAAGCTGGGCATCCCGGTTATCGGCGTAGTCGATACCAACAGCAGCCCGGAAGGCGTTGACTACATCATCCCAGGCAACGATGACGCAATCCGCGCTATCCAGCTGTACATGGGTTCGATGGCTGACGCTGTAATCCGTGGTCGCAACCACGTTGCTGGCGGTACCGAGCAGTTCGTTGAAGAAGCTCCGGTAGCTGCAGCTGAGTAACTGACGCCTTGGCGTTGACTCAGTAAGCAAAAAGGGGGCTTGGCCCCCTTTTTGCCACCTCGAAAACCATTTGTCGGCAGCGCAGCTACAACATCTGTAACGTGCAGCGGCCTACAAGGGTGGTTCGGGAAGAATTGATCGCCCGTTCAATCGGGTGGAATGGTTGAAAACCTATCCAAGAGGATTTTGAAAATGGCAGAGATTACTGCAGCGTTGGTTAAAGAACTGCGTGAGCGTACCGGCGAAGGCATGATGGATTGCAAAAAGGCCTTGACCAAGGCCGGCGGCGACATCGAAAAAGCCATTGATGACATGCGTGCTTCGGGCGCCATCAAGGCTGCCAAGAAAGCAGGCAACGTGGCTGCTGAAGGCGCCATCGCAATCAAGGAAGACGGCAAATCGGCCGTTATCCTGGAAGTTAACTCGCAGACCGACTTCCTGGCCCTGCAAGACGACTTCAAGAACTTCGTCGCTGCCAGCGTTGAAAAAGCATTCGCTGACAAGCTGACCGACGCCGCTCCGCTGATCGAAGCTCAAGAAGCTGATCGTCTGGTTCTGGTGGGTAAAGTAGGCGAGAACGTTAACATTCGTCGCCTGACCCGCGTTGAAGGTGACGTTGTGGGTGCTTACCTGCACGGCAACAAGATCGGTGTTGTGGTTGCCCTGAAAGGCGGCAACGTTGAACTGGCCAAAGACATCGCTATGCACGTAGCGGCCAGCAACCCTGAATTCCTGCTGCCATCGGAAGTTTCTGCTGAAGCCATCGAACGCGAGAAAGCCGTGTTCCTGCAGCTGAACGAAGAAAAAATCAAAGGCAAGCCTGAAAACATCGTTGAAAACATGGTTAAAGGCCGTATCAGCAAGTTCCTGGCTGAGGCTTCCCTGGTTGAGCAGGCGTTCGTCAAGAACCCTGAAATCAAGGTTGGCGAACTGGCCAAGAAAGCCGGTGCTGAAATCGTTTCCTTCACCTACTACAAAGTAGGCGACGGCATCGAGAAGCCGGTCGACAACTTCGCTGAAGAAGTTGCTGCCCAGCTGGCTGCCACCAAGAAGTAAGACAGTTTTTAACTGTCGCCCAAAAGAGGCTGCCCGCTTACGCGCGCAGCCTCTTTTCAAATGGGGTGATCGATTTTTATTGGTTTCCCTTTGGAACTGGCTTACAAAGCCGTGTTCCGATGGCGCTGTGACAGCGTCAAGCTAGAGTGAACGCAGGCCGTAAACGGCTTGCCAAGAATTTTCAAAAAATACGCCGCAGGAGAGATTCGCAATGGCTCAGCAGGGCAGTGGTCATCAGGCTCGCTATAAACGCATTCTACTCAAGCTTAGCGGCGAGGCCCTGATGGGCTCGGAAGAGTTTGGGATCGATCCCAAAGTACTCGATCGCATGGCGCTGGAAGTCGGCCAGTTGGTCGGTATCGGTGTCCAGGTCGGTCTGGTGATCGGCGGCGGCAACCTGTTCCGTGGCGCGGCACTCAGCGCTGCCGGCATGGATCGGGTGACAGGCGACCACATGGGCATGCTGGCCACTGTGATGAACGCCCTGGCCATGCGTGATGCGCTGGAGCGCGCCAATATCACCGCGATCGTGATGTCGGCTATTTCCATGGTTGGCGTAACGGATCACTATGATCGTCGCAAGGCCATGCGTCACCTGGATGCCAAGGAAGTCGTGATTTTTGCGGCCGGTACCGGCAACCCATTCTTTACCACCGATTCGGCAGCTTGCCTGCGTGGTATCGAGATCAACGCGGACGTGGTGCTCAAGGCCACCAAGGTTGACGGTGTCTACACTGCAGACCCATTCAAAGACCCGCATGCCGAGAAGTTCGATCATCTGACTTATGATGAAGTACTGGATCGCAAGCTGGGCGTGATGGACCTGACGGCAATTTGCTTGTGCCGCGACCACAAGATGCCGCTGCGCGTATTTAACATGAACAAGCCCGGCGCCCTGCTGAACATCGTACACGGCGGCGCGGAAGGGACTCTGATCGAGGAAATCGAACAATGATCAACGAAATCAAAAAAGACGCTCAAGAGCGCATGCAAAAATCCCTGGAATCCCTGAACCATGCGTTTGGCCAGATTCGTACCGGCAAGGCCCACCCAAGCATCCTGGGCAGCGTGATGGTGCCTTACTACGGCGCTGATACCTCGATCACCCAAGTGGCCAACATCACTGTAAAAGATTCGCGCACCCTGCAAGTCGTTGCTTTCGAGCGCAACATGCTCGGCGCCGTCGACAAGGCCATCCAGAGCGCCGGTTTGAACCTCAATCCGACCAACCTGGGCGAATTGCTGCTGATCTCCATGCCTGCCCTGACCGAAGAAACCCGCAAGGGCTTCACCAAGCAGGCGCGCAGTGCAGCAGAAGACGCACGTGTTGCCGTGCGCAACATCCGTCGTGATGCCTTGGGTGACCTGAAGAAGCTGGTCAAGGACAAGGAAATCAGCGAAGACGAAGAGCGCCGTGCCGTTGCTGATATCGACAAGCTGACTAAAGATGCCGAGGCCCAGATCACCAAGGCCACGGAAGATAAAGAAAAGGACCTGATGGCCGTATAAGGGGTCAGGACGCCTTCATGGAAAAGACCAAGCAGACTGTGCCCTCCGTGGTGCCGCGCCATGTCGCGATCATCATGGACGGGAATAATCGCTGGGCGAAGAAGCGCTTTATGCCGGGCGTTGCCGGGCATAAGGCGGGTGTCGACGCTGTACGAGCCGTGATCGAGGTGTGCGCCGAGGCCAAGGTCGAAGTATTGACCCTGTTCGCGTTCTCCAGTGAAAACTGGCAGCGCCCGGCCGAGGAGGTCAGTGCCTTGATGGACCTGTTCTTCAAGGCCCTGCGCCGCGAGGCCAAGCGCCTGAACGAGAACAACATCAGCCTGCGTATCATCGGTGACCGTTCGCGGTTTCATCCGGAGCTGCAGGCGGCCATGCGCGAAGCCGAGGCGATCACTGCCGGCAGCAACCGTTTTGTGCTGCAGATCGCAGCCAACTACGGCGGCCAGTGGGATATTGCCCAGGCCGCGCAGCGTCTGGCGCGGGAAGTGCAGGCCGGCCATCTGCGTCCGGAAGACATTACCCCCGAACTCTTGCAAACCTGCCTGGTGACCGGCGACCTGCCGTTGCCGGACCTGTGCATTCGTACCGGTGGCGACCATCGCATCAGCAACTTCCTGTTGTGGCAGTTGGCCTATACCGAACTGTACTTCTCCGACCTGTTCTGGCCGGACTTCAAACACGATGCCATGCGCAATGCGCTGGCCGATTTCGCTTCCCGTCAGCGTCGCTTCGGTAAAACGAGCGAGCAGATCGAAGCTGGAGCCCGGGTTTAATGCTTAAACAACGAATCATCACGGCGCTGATCCTGCTGCCTATTGCCCTGTGCGGGTTTTTCCTGCTTGAAGGTGCGAACTTCGCGCTGTTCATCGGCCTGGTTGTGACCCTGGGTGCCTGGGAATGGGCGCGCCTGGCGGGTTTCGCCGCGCAGTTGCCTCGTGTGGTGTATGCCGCTGTCGTGGCGTTGTTGATGTTCCTGATGTACATCCTGCCGGACGTGGCGCCCTGGGTGCTGGGTGCGGCGGTGTTGTGGTGGGCGTTGGCGACCTATCTGGTGCTGACCTATCCGGGCACCAGCAGTCACTGGTCCAGTGTCGCCTGCAAGCTGGTGATTGGCCTTTTGATTCTGTTGCCTGCCTGGCAGGGCCTGGTCTACATCAAGCACATGCAACTGGGTAACTGGCTGATCATGGCGGTGATGGTTCTGGTGTGGGGTGCCGATATCGGCGCCTATTTCTCCGGGCGTGCCTTCGGCAAGCGCAAGCTGGCGCCGGCGGTCAGTCCGGGCAAAAGCTGGGAAGGCGTATATGGCGGCCTGGCGTTGACCCTGGTGATTACCGTGGTGGTCGGTGTGGTGCGTGGCTGGACCGTCAAGGAAATGCTACTGGGCCTGGTGGGCGCAGCCGTGGTGGTGTTCATCTCGGTGGTCGGTGACCTGACCGAAAGCATGTTCAAGCGCCAGGCCGGGATCAAGGACAGCAGTAACCTGCTGCCGGGTCACGGTGGCGTGCTGGACCGTATCGACAGCCTGACTGCCGCGATCCCGATCTTTGCCGTACTGCTGTGGATGGCTGCCTCGTGAGCCGCCTGCAACAGGTAACCGTGCTGGGCGCTACCGGCTCGGTGGGGCTAAGCACCCTGGATGTGATCGCCCGTCATCCCGAGCGTTATCAAGTATTCGCCTTGACCGGTTTCAGTCGCCTGAATGAGCTGCTGGCACTGTGTGTGCGGCACGCGCCGCAATACGCAGTAGTGCCCGAAGCGGCAGTTGCACGTGGTTTGCAGGATGACTTGCGCGCTGCGGGCCTGGCGACTCAGGTGTTGGTGGGGGAGGAGGGGTTGTGCCAGGTTTCGGCAGACCCTGAGGTCGACACCGTGGTTGCGGCGATTGTCGGCGCTGCCGGCTTGCGCCCGACCCTGGCGGCCGTTGATGCGGGCAAGAAGATTCTGCTGGCCAACAAAGAAGCCCTGGTGATGTCCGGGGCACTCTTCATGCAGGCGGTGCGCAAGAGCGGCGCCGTGCTGTTGCCGCTCGACAGCGAGCACAACGCGATTTTCCAATGCATGCCGGGTGATTTCGCCCGCGGGTTGAGCCAGGTCGGCGTGCGCCGGATTCTGCTGACAGCCTCCGGTGGCCCGTTCCGGCAGACGCCGCTGGCCGATCTGGAACATGTTTCTCCCGATCAGGCGTGCGCTCACCCGAACTGGTCCATGGGGCGCAAGATCTCGGTGGATTCAGCGAGCATGATGAACAAGGGCCTGGAGCTGATTGAGGCCTGCTGGTTGTTCGATGCCCGGCCGGACCAGGTCGAGGTGGTGATCCACCCGCAAAGTGTGATTCATTCCCTGGTGGACTATGTGGATGGCTCGGTATTGGCCCAACTGGGCAATCCGGACATGCGTACGCCGATCGCCAATGCCCTGGCATGGCCTGAGCGGATTGACTCGGGTGTTGCGCCGCTGGATCTGTTTGCCATTGCCCGTCTGGACTTCGAAGCGCCCGACGAGCAACGCTTCCCTTGCCTGCGTCTTGCGCGGCAAGCTGCGGAGGCGGGTAACAGTGCCCCGGCGATGCTGAATGCGGCCAATGAAGTGGCTGTGGCGGCGTTTCTGGACCGGCGCATCCGCTTTCCGCAGATCGCGGGTATCATCGAGGACGTTTTGAGCCTTGAGCCCGTCGTCCCGGTGAATGATCTGGGCGCGGTGTTCGAAGCGGATGCAAAGGCCCGGGCCTTGACCGAGCACTGGTTGAGCCGCAATACGCGTTAGCCTCTGGGTGTGTTCAAGCCTTCAGGCACTGGATTGAAATGCGGAGAAATTAGATGAGTGCGCTCTACATGATTGTCGGCACCCTGGTTGCTCTGGGTGTGCTGGTTACCTTCCACGAGTTCGGCCATTTCTGGGTCGCGCGTCGTTGCGGCGTCAAGGTACTGCGCTTTTCCGTAGGCTTCGGCATGCCGTTGCTGCGCTGGCACGACCGTCGTGGCACCGAGTTCGTAATTGCGGCCATTCCATTGGGCGGCTACGTCAAGATGCTCGACGAGCGCGAAGGCGAAGTGCCGGCTGATCAGTTGGATCAATCCTTCAACCGCAAGACCGTTCGTCAGCGCATCGCCATCGTCGCGGCAGGCCCGATCGCGAATTTCCTGTTGGCGATGGTGTTCTTCTGGGTCCTGGCCATGTTGGGCAGCCAGCAGGTGCGTCCGGTGATCGGTGCCGTCGAGGCCGACAGCATGGCGGCGAAGGCCGGCCTGACTGCCGGGCAAGAAATTGTTGCAGTTGATGGCGAGCCAACCACCGGCTGGGGTGCCGTCAATTTGCAGTTGGTGCGTCGCCTGGGTGAAAGCGGCATCGTGAAACTGGTGGTGCGCGATCAGGATTCCACCACCGAAACCTCGCGCGAGCTGGCCCTGGATCACTGGCTGAAAGGCTCCGATGAGCCTGACCCGATCAAATCCCTGGGCATTCGCCCATGGCGTCCGGCCTTACCGCCGGTGCTGGCGGAGCTGGATCCGAAGGGGCCGGCCCAGGCCGCGGGTCTGAAAACCGGTGATCGCCTGCTGGCCCTCGATGGCCAGGCGCTGAGTGACTGGCAGCAGGTGGTCGACCTGGTGCGTGTACGCCCTGATACCAAAATTGTGCTGAAAGTTGAGCGCGATGGTGCTCAAATCGACGTCCCTGTGACCCTGGCGGTTCGTGGGGAAGCCAAGGCAGCCGGGGGTTACCTGGGGGCCGGCGTCAAAGGTGTCGATTGGCCACCTTCGATGGTTCGAGAGGTCAGCTTCGGGCCGTTGGCAGCGATTGGCGAGGGTGCGAGACGCACCTGGACCATGAGTGTGCTGACCCTCGATTCCCTCAAGAAAATGTTGTTCGGCGAGCTCTCGGTAAAAAACTTGAGTGGACCGATAACCATTGCTAAAGTGGCGGGCGCTTCTGCCCAGTCGGGCGTTGTAGATTTCCTGAATTTCCTGGCTTATCTGAGTATTAGCCTTGGGGTTCTGAATTTGTTGCCCATTCCAGTATTGGATGGGGGGCATCTGTTGTTTTATCTGGTCGAGTGGGCGCGTGGTCGCCCCTTGTCGGATCGGGTGCAGGGTTGGGGGATACAGATCGGTATCAGTTTGGTGGTCGGGGTGATGTTATTAGCCCTGGTCAACGATCTGGGACGACTGTAACGCTTCGCTGAATTGCGAATCTGCCGCATTTTGCGGCAGTTTGTTTATTGCCAGTTGGAATAAGAAAGGACTTCATGAAACGTCTGCTGCTAACTGCGGTTCTCACCGTATTGATGATCGCCGAAGTTCACGCCGAGTCCTTCACCATCTCCGATATTCGCGTCAACGGCCTCCAGCGGGTTTCCGCGGGTAGCGTCTTTGGTGCCTTGCCGTTGAACGTCGGGGAACAGGCTGATGACCGTCGCCTGGTGGAATCCACTCGTGCGCTGTTCAAAACCGGGTTCTTTCAAGATATCCAACTGGGTCGCGAAGGTAACGTCCTCGTCATCACTGTCGTCGAGCGACCTTCTGTCGCCAGTATCGAGATCGAAGGCAACAAGGCGATCTCCACTGAAGACTTGATGAAAGGCCTCAAGCAATCCGGCCTTGCCGAAGGCGAGATCTTCCAGCGTGCCACCCTCGAAGGCGTGCGTAACGAACTGCAACGCCAGTACGTTGCCCAGGGTCGTTACTCGGCTACCGTCGAGACCGAAGTGGTGCCGCAACCGCGTAACCGCGTCGGCCTGAAGGTCAACATCAACGAAGGCACCGTGGCGGCCATCCAGCACATCAACGTGGTGGGTAACACCAAGTTTGCTGATGACGACCTGATCGACCTGTTCGAACTCAAGACCACCAACTGGCTGTCGTTCTTCAAGAACGATGACAAGTATGCCCGTGAAAAACTCTCCGGTGACCTGGAGCGCCTGCGTTCCTACTACCTGGACCGCGGCTATATCAACATGGATATCGCTTCGACCCAGGTGTCCATCACCCCGGACAAGAAGCACGTCTATATCACTGTCAACGTCAACGAAGGCGAGAAGTACAAGGTTCGTGACGTCAAGCTCAGCGGCGACTTGAAAGTGCCTGAAGACCAGGTCAAGTCCCTGTTGCTGGTGCAGAAGGACCAGGTGTTCTCGCGCAAGCTGATGACCACCACCTCCGAGCTGATCACCCGTCGCCTGGGTAACGAAGGCTATACCTTCGCCAACGTCAACGGCGTACCGACCCCGCACGACGAAGACCACACCGTGGACATCACCTTCGTTGTAGACCCGGGCAAGCGTGCCTACGTGAACCGCATCAACTTCCGTGGCAACACCAAGTCTGCCGACGAAGTGCTGCGCCGCGAAATGCGTCAGATGGAAGGTGGCTGGGCGTCGACTTACCTGATCGACCAGTCCAAGGTTCGCCTCGAGCGCCTGGGCTTCTTTAAGGAAGTCAACGTTGAAACCCCGGCTGTACCGGGTGTGGATGACCAGGTTGACGTGAACTACGCCGTAGAAGAGCAAGCCTCCGGTTCGATTACCGCCAGTGTCGGTTTCGCCCAGAGTGCCGGCCTGATCCTCGGTGGTTCGATCACCCAGAACAACTTCCTCGGTACCGGTAACAAGGTTTCCATCGGCCTGACCCGAAGCGAATACCAGAGCCGCTATAACTTCGGTTATGTCGACCCCTACTGGACTGCTGACGGCGTGAGCCTGGGCTACAACGCCTTTTATCGCACAACCGACTACAAAGACCTCGACGTTGACGTTGCAAGCTATGCAATCGACAGCTTCGGTGTTGGTGCCAACATTGGTTACCCGATCAGTGAGACCTCGCGTCTGACCTTCGGCCTGACCGCGCAGCAGGACAAGATCAAGACCGGTGTGTACACCGTGGATGAGATCTTCAACTTCGTGCGTAAAGAAGGCGACCAGTTCCTGAACTTCAAGGCTTCGGCCGGCTGGTCGGAATCGACCCTGAACAAAGGCGTACTCGCGACCCGCGGCCACTCCCAGAGCCTGACCCTGGAAGCAACCACGCCGGGCAGCGACCTGTCGTTCTTCAAACTCGACTACCGTGGTCAGTTGTTCCAGCCTTTGAGCGAAAACTACACCATGCGCCTGCACACCGAGCTGGGTTATGGCGACGGTTACGGTTCGACCAGCGGCTTGCCGTTCTATGAGAACTACTATGCGGGTGGTTTCAACTCGGTACGTGGTTTCAAGGACAGCACCTTGGGCCCTCGTGGTACCCCAAGTCGTGGTGCGGATGTAACGGGTAACAAAGGTACCGTGGCTGACTCGGACAACGACCCGCTGCCATTCGGTGGTAACGTGCTGATCCAGGGTGGTGCGGAAATCCTGTTCCCGCTGCCATTCGTTAAAGATCAACGTTCCCTGCGTACTTCGGTCTTCTGGGATGTGGGTAACGTATTCGACTCCAAGTGCGAACAGGTCACCAACCCGAATGGCTCGAAGTCCAACACGCAGTGCAACGACGTGAGCTTCAGCAACCTGGCAAGCTCTGTCGGTGTCGGTGTGACCTGGGTTACCGCGCTTGGCCCATTGAGCTTTGCTCTGGCCATGCCGGTCAAGAAACCGGATAACGCTGAAACCCAGATTTTCCAATTCTCCCTCGGCCAGACGTTCTAAGCGTCTGACCCAAGATAACGACAACGGATTCTGTAGGAGTGCATCGTGCGTAAGTTGACTCAATTGGTTCTCCTGGCGACTGTCCTGGTAGCGACCCCGGCCTTTGCCGAAATGAAAATTGCCGTTCTGAACTATCAGATGGCGCTGCTGGAATCCGATGCGGCCAAGAAATATGCCGTAGATGCCGAGAAGAAATTCGGTCCTCAACTGACCAAGCTCAAGACGCTGGAAAGCAGCGCCAAGGGCATCCAGGATCGTCTGGTAGCCGGTGGCGACAAGATGCAGCAAGGCGAGCGCGAGCGTCTGGAGCTTGAATTCAAGCAAAAGGCCCGTGACTACCAGTTCCAGTCCAAGGAGCTGAACGAAGCCAAGGCAGTTGCCGACCGCGAAATGCTCAAGCAGTTGAAGCCGAAACTCGACAGCGCTGTGGAAGAAGTCATCAAGAAAGGTGCCTTTGACCTGGTATTCGAACGCGGTGCGGTCATCGACGTTAAACCTCAGTACGACATCACCCGTCAGGTGATCGAGCGCATGAATCAGCTGAAGTAAGCCATGACTGCGACTATCAAGCTCGGCCAATTGGCCGAGTTCCTGGGAGCCACCTTGCGTGGCTCCGCGGAGAAGGAAATCACTGGGCTAGCCACCTTGCAGGAGGCTGGCCCAGCTCAGTTGAGCTTCCTGGCAAACCCCCAATACCGTAAATACCTGGGCGAAAGCCGCGCCGCAGCCGTGCTGCTGAAGGCCGCTGACGCCGAAGGTTTTGCCGGGGACGCGCTGGTTGTTGCCGATCCGTACCTGGCGTACGCCCGGGTGTCGCACCTGTTCGATCCGAAACCCAAGGCCCCCGCCGGTATCCATCCGACGGCGGTGATCGCCGATGACGCTCAGGTTGACCCTGCCGCGAGCATCGGTGCTTTTGTGGTGATTGAAAGCGGTGCACGCATCGGGGCGGGTGTAACGCTGGGTGCCCAGTGTTTTATCGGCGCGCGCAGCGAGATTGGTGCCGGTGGCTGGCTGGCTCCGCGTGTGACCCTGTACCACGATGTGCGTATCGGTGAGCGTGTGGTGATTCAGTCCGGTGCCGTGATTGGCGGCGAGGGCTTCGGCTTCGCCAACTCGAAGGGTGTCTGGCACAAGATTGCCCAAGTGGGCGGCGTGTTGATTGGCGATGACGTTGAAATTGGCGTCAACACTGCCGTTGACCGCGGAGCCCTGGCCGATACCGTCATTGGTAACGGCGTGAAACTGGATAACCAGATTCAGATCGCCCACAACGTGCAGATTGGCGATCACACCGCCATGGCCGCCTGCGTGGGGATCTCCGGCAGCACCAGGATCGGCAAGCATTGCATGCTCGCCGGGGGTGTTGGCCTGGTGGGCCATATCGAAGTGTGCGACAACGTATTCATCACCGGCATGACCATGGTGACCCATTCGATTACCGAGCCTGGGTCCTACTCATCCGGTACGGCCATGCAGCCTGCGGCCGAATGGCGCAAGAGCGCGGCGCGTCTGAGGCAGCTCGACGATATCGCTCGGCGCCTGAAACATCTGGAAAAGCGTGTTGGGGACGTGACCCCTGGCGGTAATGCTTCATCAGATGGCTGATACCATTTCCATATCAAGTGTGCACAGCCGCTAGACTGCCTCCTTGATTTGCTAGAGGGGCGTGCCTTAGTCCGCATGCTCCCAATCTTTATTACAGGCTTCCCCCCGAAATGATGGACATCAACGAGATTCGCGAATACCTGCCTCACCGTTACCCGTTCCTGCTGGTGGACCGGGTCACGGACCTCAATGTTGAGGAAAAGCGCATTCGTGCCTACAAGAATGTCAGCATCAACGAACCGTTCTTCAACGGTCACTTCCCTGCGCATCCCATCATGCCAGGCGTATTGATCATCGAAGCGATGGCCCAGGCTGCCGGTATCCTTGGTTTCAAAATGCTCGACCTGAAGCCTGCCGATGGCACGCTCTACTATTTCGTGGGCTCTGACAAACTGCGCTTTCGCAACCCGGTAACTCCGGGTGACCAGTTGATCCTTGAAGCCAAGTTCATCAGCTGCAAGCGCCAGATCTGGAAGTTCGAATGCCAGGCCTCGGTCGACGGCAAGCCGGTGTGCTCGGCTGAAATCATCTGTGCGGAACGCAAACTATGAGTTTGATTGACCCTCGCGCAATCATCGATCCGACGGCCGTACTGGCCGCCGACGTTGAGGTCGGCCCTTGGTCGATCGTCGGCGCAGGTGTGGAAATCGGCGAGGGGACAGTCATCGGGCCGCATGTGATCCTCAAAGGCCCGACGAGGATTGGCAAACACAATCGTATCTATCAGTTCTCATCGATAGGCGAAGACACCCCGGACATGAAGTACAAGGGTGAAGAAACACGTCTGGTAATCGGTGATCACAACATCATCCGTGAAGGCGTGACCATTCACCGCGGTACTGTCCAGGACCGTGCCGAGACCACCCTGGGTGACCACAACCTGGTGATGGCTTATGCGCATATCGGTCATGACAGCGTAATCGGCAACCATTGCATCCTGGTCAACAACACTGCGTTGGCCGGCCATGTGCACGTTGACGATTGGGCGATCCTGTCCGGCTTTACCCTGGTGCATCAGTACTGCCATATCGGCGCCCACAGCTTTTCCGGCATGGGTACCGCCATCGGCAAGGACGTTCCGGCGTTCGTCACCGTGTTCGGCAACCCGGCCGAGGCCCGCAGCATGAACTTCGAAGGCATGCGCCGTCGGGGCTTCAGCGAAGACGCGATCCACGCCCTGCGCCGCGCCTACAAGGTGGTTTACCGCCAGGGGCTGACGGTCGACCAGGCCTTGATCGAACTGACGGAGCCAGCCGCATTGTTTCCGGAAGTCGCGATATTCCGTGACTCTATCCAGTCGTCGACTCGCGGCATCACCCGCTGATCATGGCCAGGCTGCGTATAGCGTTGGTGGCCGGAGAAGCTTCCGGCGATATTCTCGGTGCAGGCCTGATGCGGGCCCTCAAGCTCCAGCATCCGGCGGTTGAATTCATCGGTGTCGGCGGTCCGTTGATGCAGGCTGAAGGCCTGACGTCCTACTTCCCTATGGAACGCTTGTCGGTCATGGGGCTGGTGGAGGTGCTGGGCCGTTTGCGCGAGCTGCTGGCCCGTCGCAAAAAGCTGATCCAGACCCTGATCGAAGAAAAGCCCGACGTCTTTATCGGAATCGACGCGCCGGACTTCACCCTCAATATCGAACTCAAATTGCGTCAGGCCGGGATCAAGACCGTGCATTACGTCAGCCCGTCCGTGTGGGCGTGGCGGCAAAAGCGCGTGCTCAAGATTCGCGAAGGCTGCGACTTGATGCTGACCCTGCTGCCCTTCGAGGCCAGGTTCTACGAAGAGAAGGGCGTGCCGGTGCGGTTTGTCGGGCACACCCTGGCCGATACCATTCCTCTGCAGGCCGACCGTGCTGCCGCGCGTGCCGAACTGGGTTTGCCCGAAGGTCCGCTGGTGGCCTTGATGCCGGGGAGCCGTGGCGGCGAAGTCGGTCGTCTCGGCGCGCTGTTTTTTGATGCAGCCGAACGCCTGCAGGCGCTGAAGCCGGGTGTGCGCTTCGTATTGCCATGCGCCAGTCCTCAGCGCCGTGCACAAATTGAAGAATTGCTTGTAGGGCGCAACTTGCCGTTGACCCTGCTCGACGGGGGCTCGCACCTGGCACTGGCGGCGTGCGATGCGGTGCTGATCGCCTCCGGCACCGCGACCCTTGAGGCCTTGCTCTACAAGCGCCCAATGGTCGTTGCCTATCGCCTGGCGCCGCTGACCTACTGGATTCTCAAGCGTATGGTCAAAAGCCCCTACATCTCCCTGCCGAATTTGCTGGCCCAGCGTCTGTTGGTGCCCGAGTTGTTGCAGGACGATGCGACGCCTGAAGCCCTGGCGCAAACCCTTTTCCCGTTGATCGACGGTGGCGAAGAGCAGACCCGTGGTTTCGACGAAATCCACCGCACCTTGCGCCGTGATGCGTCGAACCAGGCGGCGGATGCCGTGCTGACGTTGATCGGTCATAAGCAGGAAGCCCTATGAAGACGCAAATGGGCCTGGATTTCAGCCTGGTCGCCGATGCCCTTGACCTGGTTGCCGGTGTTGACGAAGTCGGACGCGGCCCGCTGTGCGGCGCAGTCGTCACCGCCGCGGTGATTCTCGATCCAAACCGTCCGATCCTTGGCCTCAACGATTCGAAGAAACTCACCGAAGCCCGTCGCGAAAAACTCTACGACGAGATCTGCGAGAAAGCCCTGAGTTGGCACATCGCCCGGGCTGAGGTCGAAGAAATCGACGAACTGAACATCCTGCACGCCACCATGCTGGCCATGCAGCGCGCTATTGAAGGCCTGCACATCACGCCAAAAATGGCGATGATCGACGGCAACCGCTGCCCGAAGCTGACGATGCCGGCTGAAGCGGTGGTCAAGGGTGATAGCAAGGTGCCGGCGATTGCCGCTGCATCGATCCTGGCCAAGGTCAGCCGTGACCGTGAAATGGCGGCTTTCGAATTGATCTATCCCGGCTACGGGATTGGTGGCCATAAGGGTTACCCGACGCCCGTTCATCTGGAAGCTTTGGCTCGCCTGGGCCCGACCCCGATCCACCGCCGCTCGTTTGCCCCGGTTCGCCAGGCTTTCGAGGCTCGGGAAAGCCTGATCGAGGTTTAGCAGCAAGGCTGATGTTTTTGCCAAGGCCCGGTACAATCCGGGCCTTGTTGTCTCCACGTTTTGTACAGGATCACTATGCCGGCTTCATTCGTTCACCTGCGCCTGCACACTGAATACTCCCTGGTCGACGGCCTGGTACGGATCAAACCCCTGGTCAAAACCCTGGTGGGCATGAACATGCCTGCCGTGGCGGTGACCGACCAGAACAACATGTGCTCCCTGGTCAAGTTCTACAAGGCCGCCATGGGCGCCGGCATCAAGCCGATCTGCGGCGCCGACCTTTGGCTGTCGAACAAAGACCCGGATAACCCGCTGAGCCGCATCAGCCTGTTGGCGATGAACGGCGTGGGTTATCGCAATCTCACCGAACTGATTTCCCGTGGCTTCATCGATGGCCAGCGCAACGGCTCGATCATCATCGAGCGCGAGTGGGTGGCCGAAGCCAGCGAAGGGCTGATCATGCTCTCGGCGGCCAAAGAGGGTGAAATCGGTATCGCGCTGTTGGGCGGCAATCCTCATGAGGCTGAAGTGCTCGCCCGTGAGTGGATGGAGGTGTTCCCCAACCGTTTCTACCTGGAAATCCAGCGCACCAACCGCCCCAACGATGAAGAGCAGTTGCATGCCGCTGTGGCCCTGGCTGAAAAGCTTGGCGCGCCGCTGGTCGCGACCAACGATGTACGCTTTATCAAGAAGGAAGACTTCGAGGCCCACGAAACCCGCGTATGCATCGGCGAAGGCCGGGCGCTGGACGATCCGCGCCGCTCGAAGAACTACAGCGAGGAGCAGTACCTCAAAAGCGCCGATGAAATGGCCGAGCTGTTCAGTGACCTGCCCGAGGCCCTGGAAAACTCCGTCGAAATTGCCAAGCGCTGCAATATTGAAGTGAAGCTGGGCAAGCACTTCCTGCCCAACTTCCCGATTCCCGATGGCATGACCATCGACGAGTATTTCCGCAAGGTGTCCTTCGACGGCCTCGAAGAACGCCTGAGCGTCCTGTTGCCCAAGGACACCACGCAAGATTACGAGGCCAAGCGCCAGGTCTACGTCGACCGGCTGAATTTCGAGCTGGATATCATTATCCAGATGGGGTTCCCCGGTTACTTCCTGATCGTAATGGACTTTATCCAGTGGGCCAAAAGCAACGGCGTGCCGGTGGGACCTGGCCGTGGATCGGGTGCCGGGTCGCTGGTGGCCTATGTGCAGAAGATCACCGACCTCGACCCGCTGGAATACGACCTGCTGTTCGAACGTTTCCTTAACCCGGAACGGGTATCGATGCCCGACTTCGACGTCGACTTCTGCATGGATGGTCGCGACCGGGTTATTGAATACGTGGCCGAGAAATACGGCCGCAACGCGGTAAGCCAGATCATCACCTTCGGTTCCATGGCGGCGAAAGCGGTAATTCGCGACGTGGCCCGGGTACAGGGCAAGTCCTACGGCCTGGCTGACCGCCTGTCGAAGATGATTCCGTTCGAAGTCGGCATGACCCTGGAAAAAGCCTACGAGCAGGAAGAAATCCTGCGGGACTTCATCAAGGTCGATGAAGAAGCGGCTGAAATCTGGGACATGGCGCGCAAGCTCGAAGGCGTGGTGCGTAACGTCGGTAAACACGCCGGTGGTGTAGTAATCGCGCCTACCAAGCTGACCGACTTTTCGCCGATCTATTGCGACGAAGAAGGCGACGGCCTGGTAACCCAGTTCGACAAGGATGACGTGGAGGCGGCCGGCCTGGTGAAGTTCGACTTCCTCGGCCTGCGTACCCTGACGATCATCGACTGGGCGCTGAAGACCATCAACCGCGACCGCGCCAAGGTCAATGAGCCACCGCTGGATATCGCGTTTATCCCGCTGGATGACAAGCCGACCTACAGCCTGCTGCAAAAAGCCGAAACCACGGCCGTGTTCCAGCTTGAATCCCGCGGCATGAAAGAGCTGATCAAAAAGCTCAAGCCCGACTGCCTGGAAGACTTGATCGCACTGGTGGCCCTGTTCCGTCCGGGCCCGTTGCAGTCAGGCATGGTGGATGACTTCATCAACCGTAAGCACGGGCGTGCCGAGCTGGCTTACCCGCACTCCGACTACCAGTACGAAGGTCTCAAGCCGGTACTGGCACCGACCTACGGCATCATCCTGTATCAAGAACAGGTGATGCAGATTGCCCAGGTCATGGCCGGCTATACCCTCGGCGGCGCGGACATGCTGCGTCGAGCCATGGGTAAGAAAAAGCCCGAGGAAATGGCCAAGCAGCGCGGTGGCTTCATTGAAGGTTGCGCCACCAACAACATCGATGCCGACCTGGCCGGTAACATCTTCGACCTGGTGGAAAAGTTCGCCGGTTACGGCTTCAACAAATCCCACTCTGCCGCCTATGGCCTGGTGTCTTACCAGACTGCGTGGCTGAAGGCTCACTACCCGGCGCCGTTCATGGCGGCGGTACTGTCTGCGGATATGCACAACACCGACAAGGTCGTGACCTTGATCGAGGAAGTGCGCACCATGAAGCTGCGCCTCGACGCGCCGGACGTGAACACTTCCGAGTTCAAGTTCACGGTGAACGACGAAGGCCGCATCATCTATGGCCTCGGCGCGATCAAGGGCGTGGGCGAAGGCCCGGTGGAGGCGATTACCGAAGCGCGTCAGGACGGGCCGTTCAAGGACCTGTTCGATTTCTGCGCCCGGGTCGACCTCAAGCGCATCAACAAACGTACTCTGGATGGCTTGATCCGCAGCGGCGCCCTGGATCGCCTGGGCCCGTACTTCCATGATGAGCCGAAGGCGTACCAGGCCAATATCGACCGCAACCGCGCGGTATTGCTGACCGCCATGGAAGAAGCGATCAAGGCCGCCGAGCAGACCGCACGCACCCACGACAGCGGCCACGCCGACCTGTTTGGCGGGCTGTTCGTCGAAGAAGATGCCGACGTCTACGCCAACCATCGCAAGGCCAAGGACCTGACCCTCAAGGAGCGCCTCAAGGGTGAGAAAGACACCCTGGGCCTGTACCTCACCGGTCACCCGATTGACGAATATGAAGGTGAAATCCGGCGTTTCGCCCGCCAGCGCATCATCGACCTGAAGCCGGCGCGGGATACCCAAACCGTCGCAGGCATGATCATCGCGCTGCGGGTGATGAAGAATAAAAAGGGCGACAAGATGGGCTTCATCACCCTCGACGACCGCTCGGGCCGGATCGAAGCCTCGCTGTTTGCCGATGCATTCCATTCCGCCCAGTCGCTGTTGCAGACCGACGCGATGGTGGTGGTGGAAGGGGAGGTCAGCAACGACGACTTCTCCGGCGGCCTGCGCCTGCGGATCAAGCGCGTGATGAGCATGGAAGATGCTCGCACCAACCTGGCCGAAAGCCTGCGCCTGAAGGTCAAGACCGATGCGCTCAAAGGCGATCAGCTACGCTGGTTGGGTGACTTGCTTAAACGCCACCGTGGCGCCTGCCCGGTGACCATGGAGTACACCGGCAACGACGCCAAGGCGATGTTGCAGTTTGGCGAGACGTGGCGAATTGACCCCGCCGATGGCTTGATTCAAGCATTGCGTGACCAGTTCGGGCGTGACAACGTCTTCCTCCAATACCGTTGACGGTCAGGCAGTACGAAGATCGCCTGATCTCGACCGAACATTTAATCTCGACCTAACCGCGCCTCTCCCTTAAGGTAGGGCGCGAATAGACAACCGGCTGGCCAGGCACTCCTTGGCCGTCGACCCAAGACGGACGCTTATGAACCCGAATTTTCTTGATTTCGAACAGCCGATCGCTGACCTGCAAGCCAAGATCGAAGAGCTGCGCCTGGTCGGCAATGACAATTCGCTGAATATCGGCGATGAAATCGCTCGCCTGCAAGACAAGAGCAGCACGCTTACCGAAGACATCTTCGGCAAGCTGACCAGCTGGCAGATCGCGCGCCTGGCCCGCCACCCGCGCCGTCCGTACACCCTGGACTACATCGACCATATCTTTACCGAGTTCGATGAGCTGCACGGCGACCGTCACTTCTCCGACGATGCCGCCATCGTGGGCGGTATCGCTCGCCTGGACGACCAGCCAGTGATGGTCATCGGTCACCAGAAAGGCCGTGAAGTGCGCGAGAAAGTCCGCCGCAACTTCGGCATGCCGCGCCCTGAAGGCTACCGCAAGGCGTGTCGTCTGATGGAAATGGCCGAGCGCTTCAAGATGCCGATCCTGACCTTCATCGACACCCCGGGCGCCTACCCGGGTATCGACGCTGAAGAGCGCAACCAGAGCGAAGCGATTGCCTGGAACCTGCGGGTAATGGCGCGACTGAAGACGCCAATCATCGCTACCGTGATCGGCGAAGGCGGTTCCGGCGGCGCATTGGCGATTGGCGTCTGCGACCAGCTGAACATGCTGCAATATTCCACCTACGCGGTGATCTCGCCGGAAGGTTGCGCCTCGATCCTGTGGAAAACCGCCGAGAAGGCACCGGATGCCGCGGAAGCCATGGGTATCACTGCCGATCGCCTGAAAGGCCTGGGTATCGTGGACAAGGTGATCGCCGAGCCATTGGGCGGCGCCCACCGTGACCCGGCTGCCGCTGCCGCGACCATTCGTGCCGAACTCAGCTCGCAGTTGGCGATGCTCAAGAAGTTCGACAACGAGGCGCTGCTGGCCCGTCGTTACGAGCGCCTGATGAGCTACGGTCTCTAAGCCGACGCGTTACTAAATGTGGGAGCGGGCTTGTGTGGGAGCTGGCTTGCCTGCGATAGCATCAACTCGGTGCACTAGATAAACCGAGTTGCCTGCATCGCGGGCAAGCCCGGCTCCCACATTTGTTTTGTGTATGCTTGGCTATCGTGTTCCAGTTTTGCGGCGGTACTTTGCGATGAAACCAACTCTGCCCGCCAAGCTCCTGCAAATCCTCGCCCCCTGGCGCAACGCCCCGGCCTGGCATATCGCCTTCTCCGGCGGCCTCGACTCCACCGTCCTGCTGCACCTCCTGGCCACGCTGGCCAAAATCGACAAGCTCCCGCCACTCAGCGCTATCCATGTTCATCATGGGCTGCAAGCTGCGGCGGATGCGTGGCCGGCCCATTGTCAGTCCGTGTGCGACGCCTTGGGCGTGCCTCTGCGGGTGATCCGCGTGCAAGTGCAACAAGGTGCAAGCCTGGAGCGCGCGGCCCGTGACGCGCGGTATCAGGCGTTTGCCGAGGTCACCGGGGCAGGGGAGTTGCTGGTCACGGGCCAGCACCGTGACGATCAGGCAGAAACCTTACTGTTTCGGCTGTTGCGTGGGGCTGGCGTGCGTGGCCTGGCGGCAATGCCCGCGCAGCGCCCTTTGGCAGGTGGCTATCTGGTGCGACCCTTGCTGGATGTGTCTCGCGCCGAGCTTGAAGCCTACGCCCGTGAACATCAATTGACCTGGATCGAAGACCCGTCGAACGCTGATCCGCGTTTCTCCCGCAATTACCTGCGCCACCATGTTTTCCCACGCCTGACTGAACGTTGGCCCCAAGCCGTCAGCACCATGGCCCGCAGCGCCGAACATCTGAGCGAAGCCCACGGCTTGCTCGACGAACTGGCGCAGATGGACCTGCTGGCCGCCAGCCAGCACCCGGTGTTTCCCTGGCTGGCATTGCCTTCGCTGACCCTTGAACCGCTTGCCGCGCTCTCCGATGCCCGCCAGCGCAACGCACTTAGGCACTGGCTGACACCGCTGACACGCTTGCCCGACAGCGACCACTGGACCGGCTGGGCGACCTTGCGCGACGCCAAACACGATGCACAGCCACTGTGGCGCCTGGCCGACGGTCAATTGCACCGTTGTGGTGGACTTATCTGGTGGTTACCTGCCAGTTGGTCGGAATTTTTTGACGCGTCGGTGAGCTGGCTGCACCCGCAAAACCCACTACAGTTACCCGGTAACGGCCAAGTGCGCTTCAGCGGCAGTGCACCCGAAGGCCCCCTGAGCATCCGTTATCGCCAGGGCGGTGAAATCATGGAATTGCCAGGCCGGGGCCGGCGCGACCTGAAGCGCTTGCTTAACGAAAGTGCGGTGCCAGGCTTCATCCGTGGCAGATTGCCGCTGCTGTATCAGGGCCAGCAATTGCTGGCTGCGGCCAACCTGCCGGGGCTTGCGGCGGGTGGCGGTACCGGCTGGCAATTACATTGGATGCCACCAACCTGCGATCAAGGTTTGAGCTGATAGAGCCTTTCCGGTAGACTACGCTCCCTTCTTGATACAACTTCTGTGGATTCGCCTGAATCGCAGCAGTTGCCGATTACCAAGCAGTCTTTGCTGGGCGATTCCAAAAAATGTGTAGCGATCAACGTACCGGTGTTTCATTGCTGGTCTGTCACAACGCGGCGGTTTTTTTGAAAGGTGCACTGTGATTAATGCAGGTGATCGGGGGCTTCGGCCTTCCTTCGCTTTCCCCGGCGGCTCGGACCGCTTTAACGCAGACTTCTAGGGTTTTTCATGACGCGCTACATATTCGTCACGGGCGGTGTTGTTTCTTCATTGGGGAAAGGCATTGCCTCCGCTTCATTGGCGGCCATCCTGGAGGCGCGGGGACTTAAGGTCACCATGCTCAAGCTGGACCCGTACATCAACGTTGACCCGGGCACCATGAGCCCGTTCCAGCACGGTGAAGTGTTCGTCACCCACGACGGCGCCGAGACCGACCTGGACCTGGGCCACTACGAGCGGTTCATCCGCACGACCATGACCCAGAACAACAACTTCACCACCGGCCGTGTCTACGAGCACGTGCTGCGCAAGGAGCGCCGTGGTGACTACCTGGGTGCAACCATCCAGGTGATCCCGCACATCACCGACGAAATCAAGCGCCGCATCATCAAGGGTGCAGGCGATGCCGATGTGGCAATGGTCGAGATCGGTGGCACCGTGGGTGACATCGAATCCCAGCCGTTCCTCGAAGCCATCCGCCAGTTGCGTTTCGAAGTCGGCGCCAAGCGCGCGATGCTGATGCACCTGACGCTGGTGCCATACATCGCCACCGCCGGCGAAACCAAAACCAAGCCTACCCAGCACTCGGTCAAGGAACTGCGTTCCATCGGCCTGCAGCCGGACGTGCTGGTGTGCCGCTCCGACCACGCGATCGACATCGCATCCCGTCGCAAGATCGCCCAGTTCACCAACGTTGAAGAACGTGCGGTAATCGCCCTGGAAGACGCCGACACCATCTACAAGATCCCGGGCATCCTGCATTCCCAGGGCCTGGATGATTTTGTCGTCGAGCGCTTCGGCCTGCAGTGTGGTGGCGCCGATCTGTCCGAATGGGAAGCCGTGGTCGACGCCAAGCTCAACCCTGAGCATGAAGTCACCATCGCCATGGTCGGCAAGTACATGGAGCTGCTGGACGCCTACAAGTCGCTGATCGAAGCGATGAGCCACGCGGGCATCAGCAACCGTACCAAGGTCAACCTGCGCTACATCGACTCCGAAGACATCGAGAACCAGGGCACCGCGTTGCTGGAAGGCGTTGACGCCATCCTGGTTCCGGGCGGCTTCGGTCTGCGTGGCGTGGAAGGCAAGATCACTGCCGTCCAGTACGCTCGTGAGAACAAGGTGCCGTACCTGGGTATCTGCCTGGGCATGCAAGTGGCGGTCATCGAGTTCGCCCGTAACGTGATGGGCTGGAAAGACGCCAACTCCACCGAGTTCGATCGCACCAGCGGCCACCCGGTAGTGGGCCTGATCACCGAGTGGGAAGATGCCACTGGCGCCGTCGAAACCCGTACCGAAGCCTCCGACCTGGGCGGCACCATGCGCCTCGGCGCGCAGGATTGCCTGCTGGAGCCGGGGTCCCTGGTTCACGATTGCTACGGCAAGGACGTGATTGTCGAGCGTCACCGTCACCGCTACGAAGTGAACAACAACCTGCTGCCTAAAATCATGGAAGCCGGCCTGAAAATCTCCGGTCGTTCCGGTGATGGCGCGCTGGTTGAAGTGGTTGAAGCACCGGATCATCCATGGTTCGTGGCTTGCCAGTTCCACCCGGAGTTCACCTCGACCCCGCGCGACGGCCACCCGTTGTTCAGCGGCTTCGTTAAAGCAGCACTGACGCAACATCAGAAGAAGGCGTAAACCTGATGGCCCAGAAGATCATTCGCGTAGGCGACATCGAGATTGCCAACGACAAGCCCATGGTGCTGTTCGGCGGCATGAACGTGCTGGAAAGCCGCGACATGGCGATGCAGGTCTGTGAAGAGTACGTGAAGGTGACCGAGAAACTCGGTATCCCCTACGTATTCAAGGCCAGCTTCGACAAGGCCAACCGTTCGTCCGTGACCTCCTACCGCGGCCCGGGCCTTGAAGAAGGCATGCGGATCTTCCAGGACATCAAGCAAGCCTTCGGCGTGCCGATCATCACCGACGTCCACGAGCCTGAGCAGGCTGCCGTGGTTGCCGAGGTGTGCGACATCATCCAGTTGCCGGCCTTCCTGTCGCGCCAGACCGACCTCGTGGTCGCGATGGCCAAGACCGGCGCTGTGATCAATATCAAGAAAGCCCAGTTCCTCGCGCCTCAGGAAATGAAACATATCCTGAACAAGTGCGTGGAAGCGGGTAACGACCAGTTGATCCTCTGCGAGCGTGGTTCGAGCTTCGGCTACAACAACCTCGTGGTGGACATGCTCGGTTTCGGCATCATGAAACAGTTCGAATACCCAGTGTTCTTCGACGTGACCCACGCGCTGCAAATGCCCGGTGGTCGCGCCGATTCCGCTGGCGGGCGCCGTGCCCAGGTACTGGACCTGGCCAAGGCCGGCATCAGCCAGTCCCTGGCAGGTTTGTTCCTGGAAGCCCACCCGGACCCGGACAACGCCAAGTGCGACGGCCCATGCGCCCTGCGCCTGGACAAGCTGGAGCCATTCCTGGCCCAGTTGAAGCAGTTGGACGACCTGGTCAAGAGTTTTCCGACGGTAGAGACCGCGTAAGCGCCATTTCTCCGGTAGACTTTCCCTCGCTTTACGCTCAGGCCCGCAGGCCTGAGCCTTGTCGCCTGCAAGCCTGCCCGTTGTTCCACCCTTGCGGTCGGTCAAAAGATTTCCTTCAGCTGCGTCGTTTTCGTCAACTTTGGAGTGTTTACAACAATGGCAAAAATCGTCGACATCAAAGGTCGTGAAGTTCTCGACTCCCGTGGCAACCCTACCGTCGAAGCCGACGTGCTTCTCGATAACGGCATCATCGGCAGCGCCTGCGCGCCGTCCGGTGCTTCCACAGGTTCCCGCGAAGCACTGGAACTGCGTGATGGCGACAAGAGCCGTTACCTGGGCAAGGGTGTGCTCAAGGCGGTGGCCAACATCAATGGCCCGATCCGCGACCTGCTGCTGGGCAAGGATCCACTTGACCAGAAAGCCCTCGATCACGCGATGATCAAGCTCGACGGTACCGAAAACAAAGGCAGCCTGGGCGCCAACGCCATCCTCGCCGTGTCCCTGGCCGCTGCCAAGGCCGCTGCACAGGACCAGGACCTGCCGCTGTACGCCCACATCGCCAACCTGAACGGCACTCCGGGTGTCTACTCGATGCCGGTTCCGATGATGAACATCATCAACGGTGGCGAGCACGCTGATAACAACGTCGACATCCAGGAATTCATGGTGCAGCCGGTTGGCGCCAAGACCTTCTCCGAAGGCCTGCGCATGGGCACCGAGATTTTCCATCACCTCAAGGCTGTGCTGAAGGCCCGTGGCCTGAGCACTGCAGTGGGTGACGAAGGTGGTTTCGCGCCGAACCTGGCGTCCAACGAAGACGCACTGAAAGTGATCTCCGAAGCCGTGGCCAACGCTGGCTACAAGCTGGGCACCGACGTGACCCTGGCCCTGGACTGCGCGGCCAGCGAATTCTACGAAGACGGCAAGTACAACCTGTCCGGCGAAGGCCACGTGTTCACCTCGGAAGGTTTTGCTGACTACCTCAAGGGCCTGACCGAGCGCTACCCGATCATCTCGATCGAAGACGGCCTGGACGAGTCCGACTGGGCTGGCTGGAAAGTGTTGACCGACAAGATCGGCGAGAAGATCCAACTGGTGGGCGACGACCTGTTCGTGACCAACACCAAGATCCTGAAAGAAGGCATCGACAAGAAGATCGCCAACTCGATCCTGATCAAGTTCAACCAGATCGGCACCCTGACCGAAACCCTGGAAGCCATCCAGATGGCCAAGGCTGCGGGCTACACCGCTGTGATCTCCCACCGCTCCGGCGAAACCGAAGATTCGACCATTGCCGACCTGGCCGTGGGCACTTCGGCTGGGCAGATCAAGACCGGTTCCCTGTGCCGTTCCGATCGCGTTTCCAAGTACAACCAATTGCTGCGTATCGAAGAGCAACTGGGCGGCAAAGCCAAGTACAACGGTCGCAGCGAGTTTCGCGGCTGATTGTTAAATGGTAAAAGGTCAGCGGATTACGTCGGAAAAATCACGGCAGCGTGAATTTCGGCGCTAATCTCATGACTAACAAGCACAAGCCTGGTTTTTCCAGGCTTCGTGCTATCAGTTGCTGCAAAAGTTTTGCATGGCTGTCTTTTTTCACTGGATACCCGATATTCGATGCGCAGTCCCAATTGGTTGTTCCTCGTCTTGCTCTTGCTGCTGGCTGGCCTGCAGTACCGCCTTTGGGTGGGGAATGGCAGCTTGGCGCAGGTCACCGAACTGACCCAGCAAATTGCCGCACAGCACGCCGAAAACGAGGTGTTGCTGGAGCGCAATCGCGTGCTCGATGCCGAAGTACTTGAATTGAAAAAAGGCATGGAGACCGTTGAAGAGCGGGCTCGCCATGAGTTGGGCATGGTCAAGGAGGGCGAAACCCTCTACCAGTTGGCCCAATGAGCATTTCGTCACCGGCCTTCTGGGCCGTGATTCCTGCCGCGGGCGTGGGTGCCCGTATGGCCGCGGACCGTCCCAAGCAGTACTTGCAACTGGGTGGGCGCACTATTCTCGAACACAGCCTTGGCTGTTTCCTCGATCATCCGGGCCTCAAGGGGCTGGTGGTCAGCGTTGCGATGGATGACCCTTACTGGCCGACCCTGGCTTGCGCCGCCGACCCACGCATTGTGCGCGTTGACGGCGGCGAAGAGCGCTCGGGTTCGGTGCTCAATGCCTTGCTTTACCTGCACGGCCAGGGCGCGAGCGATGACGATTGGGTGCTGGTGCATGACGCCGCCCGGCCGAACCTCAGCCGCGATGACCTGGACAAGTTGCTCTTTGAACTGGCCGACGACAGCGTGGGTGGGCTGCTGGCCGTGCCGGCGCGGGACACCCTCAAGCGCGCCGACAAGCACGGGCGCGTGTTGGAAACGGTTGATCGCACGCCGATCTGGCAGGCCTACACCCCGCAGATGTTCCACCTTGGCGCGCTGCACCGGGCCTTGGCCGACAGCCTGGTCTCGGACGTGGTCATCACCGACGAAGCCTCGGCCATGGAATGGGCCGGGCATGCGCCTCGCCTGATCGAAGGCCGTTCCGACAACCTCAAGGTCACCCGCCCGGAAGACCTTGAATGGCTGCGCCAGCGTCGGGCTTTCCAGGCTTCCTGACGCTCACACCGTCATCTGTTCAACCCCGGCCGGGGTCTTGAACTCATCCACCAGCGCCTGAATGCTGTCGAACGGTTTGCCGTCCACGGCCCAACCGGGCGCGCTGATTGCGTATCGGCTGCCCTGTTGATCGATCCTGAAATGGCGTACGTCGCCTCGCCGTGAACGGTAGTGAAGATGTGCCGGTGTCGTGACGGTTGCCGGTGTCAGCATGAACTGGCCTGGCTTGGTCAGCAGCGTCTGTGGCGTCCTGGCCTGGGGCTGGGAGGGGGCGGGCGTCGGTTGCGCCGGGCGTTGCAAGCTGGCGCGGTCCACCCGCAGGACCAGGTTGGCCTTGACCGTTCCCTCACCCTTGCCGATGCCCAGGCTGGCGGTGCGTCCCGTGTCCACTTCGACGCCGAGGTGCCCGCCAGCCGCTGCATCCTCGATCCGCAGGCCGATGCTGCCGGTGAGTTCGGCGATCCCCGGAATCCCTTTATAGGTATTGGTATGGCTGTCACCCACCAGTGCGACCCATTTTCCCGGGCGCGACTTGGTGGTCTGGATCCATTGAATCACCTCGGTGGCGTAGTAGTTCATCATGCGCTGGCGCAAGTTGTCGGCGGTATCGGGCAGGTCGCGCAGCATGTAGCTGACAGTGCAGTCGATCGGCTGGATTTTGATCCCGGCGTCACGGGCTGCGGTGACGATGTTGACGAACGAGTAGTGCCGGTCGCGCAACGGCGGGTAGATGTTGTTGAGGAAGCCCTTGAGTTCCTCGGGCATCACCGCGCTTCGGGTACGGTAGAACGCCTTGAGCAAGGGCATGTGTACATCCGTCAGCAGATGCTCGAAATAGAGGCGTTTGACCCCCTCGCTGGCCAACAGCGGCATGTTGTTGATCAGGAACGCCTTGCTCGACAGGGCTCCATGGCTTTCGCCGATCACCAGGCCGTCGCTGGCGTGCAGCAGTTTTTGAATGATGGTCGGCTGCGATTCATTCAGGCTGAGCCTTGGAAGCACCGGCCGCATCGGTGAAAACGACAAGTTGGCAAAGAATATCGTGGCATCTTCAGACAGCTTGGTTCTTTTCTCGAAAAACAACTTGCGGGTGTCTTTCACCGGCTGGGCACCGCTGCCCACGGGTTCAAGGTTTTCCGAAAACGAACTGATGTCGGTGAGCATCTCCGAAACGGTCTCGCGTGCGGGGGGTGGCATCTCGTAGGCACTGTAGAACGTCGAGTGTTGCGGGCCGCCGAACAGCGTGTAGACCCTTTGCCAGGCATTGCGAAATGCGCCTCCGCCGGCCAGCCCGGCCGTGCGCCACTTCAGGTCGGCGCTCTGGATGGCATACAGGCCGGTGGATTGCAGGGTGTTTGGCGCGTTGGGAGCCATTACGAACAGTTCGAAGAAGCCTGATTCATTGGGGGTCTTGTAGGTCAGGTACAGGTCGCCGTGAATCCGGATGGTCTGCAGGCCGCCGGGAGTCATCCGTGGGCTCAGGGTGCGCGTCTCGGTGTTGGCCGCCATGGAGGTTTCGTTGATGGCGCTGACGCTGATCCGGCCCGCATCCTGGCGTACTGCCGGCCCCAGGGTGGAGCGCAGGCTTTCGAGTCCCTTGAGCCCCTTGGCCACGCCATGGGCGACCACCGGCAGCGCGTTAAGGGCGCCGAATACAATGCGCTCCTTCGCGTGGGGTTTGCCGCGCAGCAGGTCGTCGGCACCCACCACCATTTCAGTCGCGCCGGAGGTCAGGAAGCAAAATTCCGCCAGTAGCGCGTTGCCCATGGCCAGTGCCACGGGAACCGCCAGAATGCAGGCTTTTTCCAGGGCATCCAGGGTGTCGGCCTTGAGCGTATCCAGGGGCGAAATAAAGCTTCGCGCCGCTACTTTTGCAAGGCGTACCCTGATCTGCCGGGCGATGAACTCAAACGGGTTACTGCCCAGTGCCGGATACATCGGGTTATTGATGTACTGCTCGGGATCCCAGTAGTTATCGGCCCGCAGGCTGTTGAACAAACCCGGGGAGGTTGCCGGCTTCGGAAACACCGCCATCCCCACCAGTGCCTCCTCCACGCCGCTGTAGATCAGGCCGGAGTCGATGGCGTCCTCGTCGAAGTGTTGGGTCAGCGCCTTGCGTTGAGTGGCGTCCCTTGCCGTTTCCACCAGCCAACTGCGCATGTCTGCCGGGTTATTGAACCCATGGAAGGGCGAGGAGTTGCCCGGGATATAGAGCAGGGTCACCTGGCTTTGGTTATCGGTGATGGTCAGGATGTCGGTGGATTCGCTGTTGTGAACGCGCAATAGCCGCAGGGACAGGTTTGGGTCGAGGCGATAGGGCTCCTGGAAATCCTCCAGGGTGAGGTTGTCGTGGTTCTTGTCGATGCCGATTCCCGCCGCCCGTGCCGCCAGCTGTCTCTCTGCCACGGTCAGGGTGAACTCATGGAACTGTTCCAGATAGGCTTTGGTGAACGCGATGCGCATCAGGGTGTTGTAGTTTTCCCGGTGGTTGTTCCAGAACTTGCCGATCGCCTCGTCGTAGGTTTGTTCGAAATGGCTTGAGTTAACGATGTGCCTGAAGGTTTTTGGTGAAATCTGCAGCTGCGTGCTCGGGTCGTAAACCTGGGGCTGGCTTTGCAGATACAGCGCCTCATAACGCCTTGGCGGGATCCAGCCCGAGACGATGAACTCTTCGTTGAACATTGCCGGAATCCGGTTATCCATCAAGCGCGGCAGCTCGCTGACAATATTGAAATAAGGTGCAGTGGTGGAAAACCCGGTGGTATTGAGCATGCCGCCCGGGGGCTGGGGCGCATTGCAGACCATGGCCTCGGTCAGCGACATCGACTGGATCACCACGGCGGTGAAGGCCGCATTGGGGTTGTCGGTGTTGTATTCGAGGGTGGCGAGGAGGGTGGTATCCGGGTCGAACTCGACCTGGCTGAGGGGCTGTACCCGCTCGCGGATCAACTGGGCGGCGATTTGCGAAGGTACGGGAAAATCTGCCAGGACCTTGCGAACGAAATGACTGATGCGCTGGAGTTGCGGGCCGTTGGTTATCATGGGGGTGCCTGGTTACGCAGTAAAAAAGCTATTTACCGGCACTCAGGCGCTGCATGGGCGGTAGCTGTCTATCGCAGGTAGACGGGATGGTTGCCCAGGCCCTCCTTGAGAAAGTCCACCAGTTTTCGCACCTTGGGCGAAAGGTGGCGTTGTTGCGGGTACAGCGCCCAAACCGCGGTGTTGGGCGGTTGATGGGCTTCGAGTAACGACACCAGTGCGCCGCTGTGCAAATGCTCCAGCACGTAATAGTCCGGCAACTGGCAAAGACCGACACCTTGCAGGGCCGCATCCAGCACCGCTTGCCCGCTGTTGCAGCGCCAGTTTCCCTGTACCCGCTGGGAAAATTCGCGCCCGTCCTGGGCCAGTTGCCAAATATCCGAGCTGCCGATAAGGCAGTTATGCCGGCTTAACTCCGACAAGCTATGTGGCCGCCCGTACCTGGCCAGGTAGGACGGTGACGCGCACAGGTACATACGCCGCGGCGCGAGGCGGCTTGCAACCATGCGCGAATCCGCCAGGCGCCCGAGGCGAATCGCCAGGTCCAGGCCTTCGTGCACCAGGTCCAGCTGGCGGTTGGTCAATTCCACGTCCACGCGCAATTGCGGATAAAGCGCCATGAACCGCGTCACCAGCGGCACGATAAAACGCTCGCCGTAAGCCACTGCGCAGGTCATGCGCAACATTCCCTTGGGCTCGCTGGCCAGGTCGCCCACGGCGCGCAAGGCTTCTTCGCGACCGTCCTGCAATCGCTGGCAATGTTGCAGGAAGGTCTGGCCGGCTTCGGTCAGTGTCACCTTGCGCGTGCTGCGATACAGCAAGCGTGTTTGCAGGCGCTCTTCCAGTCGCGCGACCTGGCGGCTGATATGGGACGACGACACGCCCAGGCGCTCGGCGGCCGCGGTGAATTGGCTGCATTCGGCCACGGCGACGAACTCGTCGATGCCCTCCCAGCGGTTTTCCAGCATGCTGATTGTCCCTGTACGGCAATAATGTTTTGCTTTTGTCTGGATTATTAATCAGATGAGCATGTTTTACACTGCCGGCCTTACGTTTTTAACCCGATGGAGAAACCGGATGATCAAGTCCCGCGCGGCCGTAGCCTTCGAAGCCAAGAAACCCCTCGAGATCGTTGAAGTGGATGTGGCCATGCCCAAGGCGGGCGAGGTGCTGTTGCGGGTGGTGGCGTCCGGTGTGTGCCATACCGATGCCTACACCCTGTCGGGCGCGGACCCGGAAGGCATTTTCCCGTCGATCCTCGGCCACGAAGGCGGCGCCGTGGTTGAAGCCATCGGCGAAGGCGTGACCTCGGTGGCGGTGGGCGACCACGTGATCCCGCTGTACACCCCGGAATGCGGCAAGTGCAAATTCTGCCTGTCGGGCAAGACCAACCTCTGCCAGGCGATTCGCGCCACCCAGGGCAAAGGCCTGATGCCAGATGGCACCTCGCGCTTTTCCTACAAGGGCCAGCCGATTTTCCACTACATGGGCACTTCGACCTTCTCCGAATACACCGTGCTGCCGGAAATCTCCGTAGCGAAGATTCCCAAAGAAGCGCCGCTGGAAAAAGTCTGCCTGCTGGGCTGTGGTGTCACCACCGGTATCGGTGCAGTGATCAACACCGCCAAGGTCAAGCCAGGCGACACCGTGGCCATCTTCGGCCTGGGCGGCATCGGCCTGTCGGCGGTGATCGGTGCGGTGAAAGCCAAGGCCGGCCGCATCATTGCCATCGACATCAACCCGGCCAAGTTTGAAATCGCCAGGCAGCTGGGTGCCACCGACTGCATCAACCCGAAAGACTACGACCGCCCGATCCAGGACGTGATCGTCGATTTGACCGACGGCGGCGTCGACTTTTCCTTCGAGTGCATCGGCAATGTCCAGCTGATGCGTGCGGCCCTTGAGTGCTGCCACAAAGGTTGGGGCGAGTCGGTGATCATCGGCGTGGCCGGCGCCGGCCAGGAAATTGCTACCCGTCCGTTCCAACTGGTCACCGGCCGCGTCTGGCGCGGTTCGGCGTTCGGCGGCGTGCGCGGTCGCAGCGAGTTGCCAAGCTATGTGGAAATGGCCCAGACCGGTGAAATCCCGCTGGATACGTTCATCACCCACACCATGGGCCTGGAAGATATCAACAAGGCGTTTGACCTGATGCATGAAGGCAAGAGCATCCGCACCGTCATTCACTTCTGAGGTCGGCCATGAGTCTGGAAAACCTGTCGTGCCAGAAAAGCTTCGGCGGCTGGCATAAACGCTACAAGCATCATTCCGACGTGCTGGGTTGCGACATGACCTTCGCCGTGTACCTGCCGCCGCAAGCGGAGCAGGGCGGCAAATTGCCGGTGCTGTACTGGCTATCGGGCCTGACCTGCACCGATGAGAACTTCATGCAGAAGGCCGGCGCGCAACGCATGGCAGCCGAGCTGGGGTTGATCATTGTTGCGCCGGACACCAGCCCGCGCGGCCCCGGTGTGCCGGGTGATCCGGACAACGCCTGGGACTTTGGCCTGGGCGCCGGTTTCTACCTGAACGCCACCCAGGAGCCCTGGGCCCAGCACTATCGGATGCATGACTACGTGGTGCAGGAGTTGCCGGCATTGGTCGAGGCGCATTTCCCGGCGTCGGCCAAACGCGGGATCAGCGGCCACTCCATGGGCGGCCACGGCGCGCTGGTGTGTGCCTTGCGCAACCCGGGGCGTTATCAGTCGGTTTCGGCGTTCTCGCCGATCAACAACCCGATGGATTGCCCGTGGGGCCAGAAGGCATTCTCCCGCTACCTCGGCGAAGAGCGCTCGAAATGGCGCGAATGGGATGCCTGCGTGTTGATCAGCGAAGCCTCGGAAAAGCTGCCATTGCTGGTGGACCAGGGCGACCGCGACGATTTCCTCGCGGTGCAGCTCAAGCCTGAAGCGTTGCAACAAGCGGCCAGGGCGGCGAACCATCCGCTGGAGCTGCGCCTGCAACCGGGCTATGACCACAGCTACTTCTTTATCGCCAGCTTCATCGAAGACCATTTACGCCATCACGCGCGCGCTTTGCTCGGTTAATGTGAGGCAAAAGTAGGTAGAATCACGCCCTGAATTAAATCGGGGCGTTTTTTTATGCGTATTGGCCACGGCTATGATGTGCACCGTTTCGCCGAAGGCGATTTCATCACCCTGGGCGGCGTGCGGATCGCGCACCACCACGGGTTGCTGGCTCATTCCGACGGCGACGTGGTGCTGCATGCCTTGAGCGATGCCTTGCTCGGCGCAGCCGCGTTGGGCGACATCGGCAAGCACTTTCCGGACACCGACCCGACCTTCAAGGGCGCGGACAGCCGTGTGCTGTTGCGTCACGTGGTCGGCTTGATCCATGCCAAGGGCTGGAAGGTCGGCAACGTCGACAACACCATCGTCGCCCAGGCGCCCAAGATGGCCCCGCATATCGAAACGATGCGCGCGCTGATTGCCGCGGATCTTCAAGTTGAGTTGGATCAAGTGAACGTAAAAGCCACCACCACCGAAAAGCTCGGGTTTACCGGTCGCGAAGAGGGCATTGCCGTGCACTCCGTTGCCTTGTTGCTGCGCGCATGAATGATCTGCAACTGCTGGGCCCGCGTGCCTATGGCGAGGCCCTGGGCAGCGCTGTTCTGAAGGCCACCGCTGAAGATTTCCAGGTGGATGAAGTGCTGGATATCCCGCTGACCGGCGAGGGTGAACACCTGTGGTTGTGGGTGGAAAAGCGTGGCCTGAATACCGAAGAAGCGGCGCGGCGGATTGCCAAGGCGGCGGGCGTGCCGTTGCGTACCGTCAGCTACGCCGGGCTCAAGGACCGCCATGCGCTGACCCGCCAGTGGTTCAGCGTGCAGTTGCCGGGCAAGGCGGACCCGGACCTGAGCGCGGCTGAAAACGACACCCTGAAGATCCTCAAGACCGGCCGTCACAAGCGCAAGCTGCAGCGCGGCGCGCATTCGGCCAACGGCTTTACCTTGCGCCTGACCCAGTTTGCCGGGGATGCGGCGGCCATCGACGCCCGCCTGCAACTGATCGCCAGGCAAGGCATTCCCAACTATTTCGGCGCCCAGCGTTTCGGCCATAACGGCGGCAACGTCGTCGATGCCCGTGACTGGGCGGCGCGCAAGGCCTTGCCGGAGCAGCGCAATGTGCGTTCGCGCCTGCTCTCGACGGCCCGCAGCTTCCTGTTCAATAAAGTGCTGGCGGCGCGGGTGGCCGACGGTTCCTGGCAGCGCGCCCAGGTCGGTGACTTGCTGGCGTTTACCGACAGCCGCAGCTTTTTCCCGGCGGGGGAGGCTGAATGCAGCGACCCGCGCCTGGCAATCCTCGACCTGCATCCCACCGGCCCGCAGTGGGGCGAAGGTGATTCGCCGGCGGCGGGGGCAACCTTTGCGCTGGAACAGGCGATTGCCGACGGTGAAGCCGAACTGCGGGATTGGCTGGTGAATGCCGGCATGAGCCAGGAACGTCGCATTCTTCGACTGCCCATTGGCGGGTTGACGTGGCATTATCCCGAACCTGACATTCTGCAATTGGAATTCGTCCTGCCGGCTGGATGCTTCGCCACTGTCTTGGTGCGCGAGCTTGTAGATCTGGTGCCGGTGGGGCAGACGGACAGCCCATGCGTATTCTGATATCTAACGACGACGGGGTCACTGCACCCGGCCTTGCCGCGCTTCATGCTGCGCTGGCGGATTACGCCGAGTGCGTGGTGGTTGCCCCGGACCAGGACAAAAGCGGCGCCAGCAGCTCGCTGACGCTCGACCGTCCGTTGCATACACAGACGTTGCCCAACGGCTTTATCAGCGTGAATGGCACGCCGACCGACTGCGTGCACCTGGCGATCAACAGCCTGCTGGACCGCGAGCCGGACCTGGTGGTTTCCGGGATCAACCTGGGCGCCAACCTGGGTGACGACGTGCTGTATTCCGGTACGGTGGCGGCAGCCCTTGAAGGGCGCTTCCTCGGTCGGACCTCGTTCGCTTTTTCGTTTGCGTCCCGTCAATTGGACAACCTGGCGACTGCGGCCTATTTCGCCCGCAAGCTGGTGGAGGCCCATGACACCCTGGTCCTGCCGCCGCGCACGGTGCTCAACGTCAATATTCCCAATCTGCCCCTGGACCACATTCGCGGTATCCAGCTGACCCGCCTCGGCCACCGTGCCCGTGCGGCAGCGCCGCTGAAGGTGGTCGACCCGCGTGGCAGGGAAGGGTACTGGATTGCCGCTGCCGGCGATGCCGAGGACGGTGGCGAGGGCACGGACTTTCATGCGGTGATGCAAGGTTATGTCTCGATTACCCCGTTGCAACTCGATCGCACCTTCAGTGATGCCTTCAGTAGCCTCGATGGCTGGCTGGAGGGGCTGCGCTGATGGCTCGTGAACAAGACGACCTGCTGCGCCGGGGCATCGGGATGACCTCCCAGCGCACCCGCGAGCGATTGATCCAGCGCCTGTATGAAGAAGGGCTGTCCAATGCCCAGGTGCTGGAAGTCATCCGGCGTACCCCGCGGCATCTGTTTGTCGATGAAGCCCTGGCGCACCGCGCCTATGAAGACACAGCCTTGCCCATCGGCCACAACCAGACCATCTCCCAGCCCTATATGGTGGCGCGGATGAGTGAGTTGCTGCTGGCGGCGGGCCCGCTGGACAAGGTGCTGGAAATCGGCACCGGCTCCGGCTACCAGACGGCCGTGTTGTCGCAGCTGGTGGAGCGGGTGTTTTCCGTGGAGCGCATCAAGGTGTTGCAAGACCGGGCCAAGGAACGCCTGGTGGAGTTGAACCTGCGCAACGTGGTGTTCCGTTGGGGCGATGGCTGGGAAGGCTGGCCGGCACTGGCGCCATACAACGGCATTATCGTCACCGCGGTGGCGACCGACGTGCCCCAGGCCTTGCTCGATCAACTGGCTCCCGGCGGGCGCCTGGTGATTCCGGTGGGCTCCGGCGAAGTGCAACAATTAATGTTGATCATTCGCGAGGAAGAGGGCTTTTCCCGGCATGTGCTCGGCGCCGTGCGTTTTGTCCCGCTGCTCAACGGTCCGCTGGCCTGATCAATTATTCCTGCGTACTGAATTCTATTGCCGGGTATGTGTCTTACAGCGGGGTCTGTTGAGTCCACATCATCAGCCGTCGGAGTTAAACATGATGAAATTTTCTTTAGAGTCGTGTTTCCAGTAAAAACCCAACGGCCAGTTATACTTGCGTCATATTTCAAGCCTGATACAGGCGTTCATAGTCAGCCACCACAAAGGGAGCGGCGGGTGAGTCTCACGGTCATTGCACAGCGTATGAGTCAAACAAGCTTTCAGCGACTGGTGATTGGCCTTGTCTTGAGTTCCTTGCTGGCGGCTTGTTCAAGCACGCCATCCGGTGGTGCGCGGGTGGTCGACCGCAATAATGCGGTACCGCAGAAACCTACCGTTACCACTGGCCAATACGTCGTGCGCAAGGGCGATACGATGTTCTCGATCGCCTTTCGTTATGGCTGGGATTACAAGGCGCTCGCCGCCCGTAACAACATCCCTGTGCCGTACACGATACATCCAGGTCAGACCATTCGTTTCGATGGACGAACCGGTTCAACACCGACCGCGGTTGTCACAAACACGGCTTCTTCGCCGTCGTCTTCGAGCAAGACCACCATCATCACCCGGCCTGCAGGCACCGCCGCGCCTAGCGTTGCGAGCAAGCCGGCACCTGCGCCGATGCCGCCGGCGGGGCCTGCACCGACCGGCTGGGGATGGCCCTCAAATGGCATCCTTATTGGAAAATTCTCTTCAAACGGTAGTTTGAATAAAGGCATTGATATCGCCGGGGATTTGGGACAGCCTGTTTTAGCTGCGTCTGATGGGACAGTGGTATACGCCGGGAGTGGTTTACGGGGCTACGGCGAGCTGGTCATCATCAAACACAGCGATACCTACGTCAGTGCCTACGGTCACAACCGCAGGCTGTTGGTTCGGGAGGGGCAGCAGGTCAAAGTCGGACAGACAATTGCCGAAATGGGGTCAACTGGTACAGACCGGGTGAAACTGCACTTTGAGATTCGCCGCCAAGGGAAGCCTGTTGATCCGCTGCAATTCCTTCCCCGTCGTTGATGTGTTGCACAGCCTGTTCCTCACGTAGTAGGAACAGGCTCCAGCGTTGCCAAGGATAAAGGCGTCGCTTGAGCTTGAGGTCGAACTCACCAAAGGACTATAACAATGGCTCTCAGTAAAGAAGCGCCGGAGTTTGACATCGACGATGAGGTTCTCCTTATGGAGACTGTCATCGATACGGAATCGATGTCGAATGAGGGACCTGCTGTACCTTCAGTTCGCACCAAATCCAAGAACTCCACCGCGTTAAAGCAACACAAGTACATTGATTACACACGGGCGCTCGACGCGACTCAGTTGTACCTCAATGAAATCGGCTTTTCCCCTCTGCTCACTCCCGAAGAAGAAGTCCATTTTGCGCGCTTGTCGCAAAAGGGCGATCCGGCTGGGCGCAAGCGCATGATTGAAAGCAACCTGCGACTGGTGGTGAAAATCGCCCGGCGCTACGTCAATCGTGGGCTGTCCCTGTTGGACTTGATCGAGGAAGGCAATCTCGGCCTGATCCGGGCGGTGGAAAAGTTCGACCCTGAGCGGGGCTTCCGCTTTTCGACCTACGCCACCTGGTGGATTCGTCAGACCATCGAACGGGCGATCATGAATCAGACCCGTACGATCCGGTTGCCGATCCATGTGGTCAAGGAGCTCAACGTCTACCTGCGGGCGGCGCGTGAGCTGACACAGAAACTCGATCATGAACCTTCGCCTGAAGAAATCGCCAACCTGCTGGAAAAACCGGTGGGAGAGGTCAAGCGCATGCTCGGTCTCAATGAGCGGGTGTCTTCCGTCGATGTCTCGCTGGGTCCGGATTCGGATAAAACCCTGCTGGACACCCTGACCGATGATCGTCCTACGGACCCATGTGAGTTGCTGCAGGACGACGATCTGTCGCAAAGCATCGACCAGTGGCTTTCGGAGCTGACGGACAAACAGCGTGAGGTGGTGATTCGCCGCTTCGGGCTGCGCGGCCACGAAAGCAGCACCCTGGAAGATGTTGGCCTGGAGATTGGCTTGACCCGTGAGCGGGTGCGGCAGATCCAGGTCGAGGGCCTCAAGCGCTTGCGCGAGATCCTCGAGAAGAATGGCTTATCGAGTGAGTCGTTGTTTCAATAAGTGACGCAGGATGAAATGTGGGAGCGGGCTTGCTCGCGAATACGGTGTTTCAGTCAGCCTATCTGGCGACTGATTCACCGCTTTCGCGAGCAAGCCCGCTCCCACATTTTTTTGTGCATGGAATTACATCGTGTGATTGGCAAATCCCGAGCGCAAAAAAAGCCCCTCTTTGCTCGTTCCCACGCTCTGCGTGGGAATGCAGCCCAGGACGCTCCGCGTCCCAAGGCGTGACGCAGAGCGTCACAAGAGGCATTCCCACGCAGAGCGTAGGAACGAGCGGGCACAAAAAAGCCCCGCTTTTGAGGGCGGGGCTTTTCGACTAAATCAGTACAAGTTAGATAACTTGAACTTCTTCAGCTTGCATGCCTTTCTGACCGCGGGTAGCGATGAAAGAAACCTGTTGGCCTTCTTTCAGGCTTTTGAAGCCGTCGGATTGGATAGCTTTGAAGTGAACGAACAGGTCGTCACCGGATTGTGGAGTGATGAAGCCGAAGCCTTTTTCATCGTTGAACCACTTAACGGTACCAGTTTGGCGATTAGACATGGTGTATCTCCTTGGACAAAGTTAACTGCGACTCAGGAAAAGCCCTGGCCGAGACTGAGTGCAAAGAGCAGGAAAAATTCTTGGAGATGGTTGGATCGAAATTCAACATATCGTGTAGAGATTCTCAGTGACACAAGCAGCACAGTGGCGCCACCTTAACCCTTTTTCCGGAACGTGCCAATGGTATTTCCGAAGGTTTCTCTATTTTCGTGACTGGCGGCACCCTGATACCGCACCAACACCCCACAATTGAAGGTGCGCCCCGCCCAGCAGGGGCTGCGCGGCGCCAAGAAAAACAGCCGCCCCTTTGAACCACGGGGCCAGCCCCGGTAAGATGCCCAACAGAATTTTTTCACCTCGCTATTCAGGACACCCGCCATGAGCATCAAATCGGACAAGTGGATTCGCCGCATGGCGCAAGAGCACGGCATGATCGAGCCCTTCGTGGAGCGCCAGATGCGTGGCGAAGGCGCTGAGCGGCTGATCTCGTTCGGGGTTTCCAGCTACGGCTACGACGTACGCTGCGCCGATGAGTTCAAGGTGTTCACCAACATCAACTCGGCAACCGTCGATCCGAAAAACTTCGACGAAAAAAGCTTCGTCGACGTCAAGAGCGACGTCTGCATCATCCCGCCAAACTCCTTTGCCCTGGCGCGCACCGTCGAATTCTTCCGTATCCCGCGTAATGTCCTGACTATCTGCCTGGGCAAAAGCACCTACGCGCGCTGCGGCATCATCGTCAACGTGACGCCGCTGGAGCCGGAATGGGAAGGGCACGTCACCCTGGAGTTCTCCAACACCACCACCTTGCCGGCAAAAATCTACGCCAACGAAGGCGTGGCGCAGATGCTGTTCTTCGAATCCGACGAAGAGTGCGAAGTGTCCTATAAGGACCGTGGCGGCAAGTATCAGGGCCAGCGCGGCGTCACTCTCCCACGCACTTGATCGAATCGTCTTACAGGCTTAGGGAATTTGTCAGCGGGCATGCACTCTATTGGGTGTACTGCCCCGACGCGTGCACAACGCGCCGGGCCACGCTTGAGGAGTCCCCTATGAAGCTCGATCCGCGAATCAGCGCCGAACTCGCCCGGCTTGAACCCAACCAGATTGGTGTGATGGCCTGGTCCTTGATGGCCGATCCCGCCGCAGGCGGCATTCCCGGCCAGCCAGGTCCCGATGATCCCTGGCCCAACCAGCCTGAAGAGCCTGGCGAACCCACTCTCCCTGACGAACCGCCTCCCGCCCCTGTGGCCTGATTTCCTGCACGTGTCGCCAATGGTCAGTTGCTCAACGCACTGGCCATACTTCCTGGTCTCCGATCACGAAGATCCGGCTGCCTTCTTCCTGCGTCACTGAATAACCCCCGGTAAAAGCGCCGAACGCCGGTAGCAGGCTGACTTGGTTGCCGATCAGGAAGCACGGCAGGCGCAAGCTTTGCCGGCCCTTGCCCCGCAGGCGATACACCGGATGCACGTGCCCGGCCAGCACATGGTGGCTGGCATGGGCGTCGGGCTCGTGCTGCAAGGCAAACGGGCCCATCAGCAAGGGTTCGGTCACCACCTCAATATTCAGATCGCCAGGCGGGTCGCCGGCGCGTTTGTCGTGGTTGCCGCGAATCAGCGTGAGCGCCACGCCTGCATGACGCTCACGCCAGGCTCTCAGGGCGTTCAGGGTGCCGCTGGCGTGAGAGCCGGGCCCGTGGAGAAAGTCGCCGAGAAAGATCACCTGCGCGCCGGGGAAAGCCGCCAACAATCGGTCCAGGCGCTGCAGGTTGGCCGTCGTCGTGCCCTGTGGCACTGGCTGGCCCAGGCTGCGATAGGCCGACGCCTTGCCAAAATGCGCGTCGGCGATCAGCAGGCACTTTCTCGCAGGCCAGTACACCGCCTTGTCCGCCAGCAACCACAGCGCTTCTTCCGCCAGATGTATCGGGTAATGAGCGGGCATCAGGGCTTCCCGTTATCGGCGACTTTTTCCAGATCCTTGACCATCCGCGCAATCCGCTCCGAGAGTTTTTCCGAGCTCAGGCTTTCCCGAAAACGTTCCACCAGCAGCGGAAAGGCCAACGGCGTAGGCCGTTTGATGCGATGCAGGTCCAGTTTCAACCCAGACAGGTGGCGCAAGGTCTCTTCCAGGCGACGAATATCCAGCTCATCCCGCAGGACTTCTTCCCCGGCCTGGGTCAGCAGCAGGTTCTGCGGGTCATATTGCTTGAACACTTCAAAGAACAACCCGCTGGAAGCCTGGACCTGACGCGTACTTTTCGGCGCGCCCGGATAGCCTGCGAACACCAGCCCGGCGATCCGCGCGATCTCGCGAAAACGTCGCAGGGCCAGCTCACCGGCATTCAGGCTGGCTACCACGTCATCCAGCAGATGATCCGCGCTCAGCAGTTCGCCGCCCAATAACTCAGGCCAATCCACTTCGGTGGCACTCAGCAGTTCCAGCCCATAGTCATTGACCGCAATCGAGAACGTCACCGCCTGCCGCCGGCTGACGCGCCAGGCCAGCAGGCTCGCCAGCCCCAGATGCACCTGGCGCCCGGCAAACGGATACAGGAACAGATGCCAGCCTTCCCGGGACTTGAGGGCCTCGGCCAGCAAGTGATCGCGGGTCGGCAGTCCGGACCAGCGCAGTTGGGTTTCCAGCAAGGGTTGCACCGCTTGCATCTCCGGGCCGAGATAGTGACCGTGGGCAGCCGCATCAAAGCGCTCGACCACCGCCTGGGCCAGCTCGTTGGAAAGAGGCATGCGCCCGCCGTTCCAGCGTGGCACGGCAGCCTTTTTCGCGGTGCTGCGCTTCACATAAGCCGTCATGTTTTCCACCCGTACCAACTCCAGCAAGCGGCCGGCGAACAGGAAACCATCCCCTGGCTTCAGTCGTGCAATAAAGCCTTCCTCGACACTGCCCAGGGTCTTGCCACCGCCGCCTTTGCTCCAGAATTTCAGCTGGATGCTGGCGTCGCTGACGATCGTACCCACGCTCATGCGATGGCGCCGCGCCAGGCGTGCGTCGGGGACGCGCCAGATGCCGTGTTCGTCCGGCTCGACCCGGCGGTAATCCGGGTAGGCCGTCAGTGACAGGCCACCATGGCGCACGAAACCCAGGGCCCAGGCCCAATCTGCTGCGCTCAGGTCACGATAGGCCCACGCGGTGCGCACCTCCGCCAGCAGCTCATCCGGCACAAAGCCGCCGCCCAGCGCCATGCTCACCAGATGCTGCACCAGCACATCCAACGGCTTGTGAGGCGACTGGCGCGCTTCTATGCGCCGTTCAGCGATGGCGTCCTGCGCGGCAGCGGCTTCCACCATTTCCAGGCTGTGGGTTGGCACCAGCGTGACCCGCGACGGCCGGCCCGGTGCGTGGCCGGAGCGCCCTGCGCGCTGCATCAGCCGGGCTACGCCCTTGGCGGAGCCAATCTGCAGTACCCGTTCCACCGGCAGGAAATCTACCCCCAGGTCCAGGCTCGACGTACACACCACGGCCTTCAGTTGCCCCTCCTTCAGGGCTCGCTCCACCCAGTCCCGGGTTTCCCGGGACAGCGAGCCGTGGTGCAGGGCAATCACTCCGGCCCAGTCGGGGCGCGCGTCGAGCAGGGCCTGGTACCAGATTTCCGATTGTGCCCGTGTGTTGGTAAACACTAGGCAACTGCTGCTGGCATCGACTTCGGCCACCACTTGCGGGAGCATTTTCAGGCCGATATGGCCGGCCCACGGAAAGCGCTCGATAACCGGTGGCAACAGGGTGTCCACTCGCAACTGTTTGGTGGTTTGGCCTTGGACGTTGATCCCGCCGCCTTGTGGGATCAACACCTCCAACGCGTGGGCCTGATTACCCAGGGTTGCGGAAATGCCCCACACAATCAGATCGGGGTGCCATTGCCGCAGGCGGGCGAGGGCCAGTTGCAATTGCACGCCGCGTTTGTTGCCGATCAGTTCGTGCCATTCGTCCACTACCACCATGCGCAGGTGCGACAGGCTGGGCTGGCTGTCGGCGCGGGCGAGCATCAGCGTGAGGCTTTCCGGGGTGGTGATCAGGGTGGTGGGCAGACGGCGGGTTTGGCGGGCGCGTTCGCTGCTGCTGGTGTCGCCGGTGCGCAGGCCGACGGTCCAGGGGATTTTCAGTGATTCGAGCGGGGCCTCAAGGGCGCGGGCGGTGTCGGCGGCCAGGGCGCGCATTGGGGTGATCCACAGGACGGCCAGCGGTTCGGCGGGGGCTTTGCGTTTGCGGGGTGTGGTTTCGGTGATGGCGAAGCGGTTGAGGGCGGCGAACCACAGGGCGTAGGTTTTCCCGGCGCCGGTGCTGGCGTGGAGCAGTCCCGACTGGCCTTCCTTGACTGCGTGCCATACGTTTTTTTGGAAGGCGAACGGTTTCCAGCCCTTGGCGGTGAACCAGTCTTTGGCGAAGTTGGGGGATTTGGCCATGCTTGGGGCTCTGGGGGGGTAATTCAGAGACCTGTGGGGTGGGGGAAAGGTTTAACTGCGATTTTTTTGGGGGCGGGGTGTATATCCGTTATTTAGGTAACGGCTGCCTATGGTTCCGCTCTTACAGCGGGTCACTTTTTTACAAACGCCTAAAAAAGTAACCAAAAAACGCTTTGCCCCACCACTCGGTGCCTCGCCTAGGCTCGGCATGCCCGCACTCC
>NZ_JACAPW010000048.1:0-29548 GCF_013385495.1 Pseudomonas sp. F8002
CTGGGCCGGCATTCCGGCTGTTCAAAAGTGAGCCGCTGTCAGAGCGGAACCATAAGTGGCCGTTACCTAAATAACGGATATACACCCAAACCCCAGCCATAAAAAAAGGCACGACCCTCACAGGTCGCACCCTCTTCACAAGCCCAAGAGCTGTCAGCTACCCAAAGCCTTGGAAGCCAACCAGAACAACCCGGCCGAAAGGCCCACAGTCGCCGGCAGCGTCAACACCCAAGCCATCAGAATGGTCTTGACGGTGCCACCTTGCAGCCCGCTCTTGTTAGCCACCATGGTCCCCGCCACACCCGAAGACAACACATGGGTCGTGGAAACCGGCAAGCTGAAGATATTGGCCAGGCCAATCATGCTGGCCGTGGTGATCTGCGCCGACATACCCTGGGCATACGTCATGCCCTGCTTGCCGATCTTCTCACCAATGGTCAGCACCACACGCTTCCAGCCCACCATGGTGCCCAGGCCCAAGGCCAGTGCCACCGCCAGGATCACCCAGAACGGCGCGTACTCGGTGGTCGCCGTCAGGTCCTTGCGCAACTTGTCCAGGTCCGACTTCTCACGCGCATCCAGGCCTGGCAACTTGCCCACCTTCTTCGCGGTGTCATCCAGGCACAACAGATAACGACGCACTTCAATCCGATGCTCGGCGGTTAACGAATGGTAGTCAGAGACACCTTTCAAGGTCCCCAGCAGGGCGTTGATCGTCGGTTCAGTCTGCTGCGGATTGCACTGGAACTTGCCCGGCAAATCGTCTTTCACGCTTTTGCCCAGGGCCAGGAACTCACCGAGGGTTTCTTGATTGCGCTGGTAGAACTGATTCAAGTGCAGCGTAGCGTCGCGGGTGCGCTCGATCTGGTAAGTGGTGCTGCCCAGGTCCAGTACGAACTGCGCCGGCACGATACCGATCAGTACCAGCATGATCAGGCCAATACCTTTCTGCCCGTCGTTGGAGCCGTGCACGAAGCTCACGGCCATCGCCGAAATCACCAGGACCAGGCGGTTCCAGAACGGCGGGTGCTTCTTGTCGTCGAGCTTGCGGCGCTGGTCCGGTGTCTTGTGCATCTTCGACAGCGGGCGCCACCATTTCAGGCCCAGCAGCACCAGGGCGGCTACCACGAAACCAGCCATCGGCGAGAACACCAGCGAAGCGCCGATATCGATCGCTTTCTGCCAGTTGACGCCGTCAGCCAGGGGAATGTCGTTGATCAGGGCGTTGGCCAGGCCGACACCGAGGATCGAACCGATCAGGGTGTGGGAACTGGACGCCGGGATCCCGAAATACCAGGTGCCGAGGTTCCAGGTGATCGCCGCTGCCAATAATGAGAAGACCATGGCCAGACCGTGGCCGGTGTTCACATTGATCAGCAACTCCACCGGCAGCAAGTGCACGATGGCATACGCAACACCGACCCCACCGAGCAACACGCCGAGGAAGTTGAACACCCCGGAGAAGAACACGGCCAGATGCGGAGGCATGGCTTTGGTATAGATGACTGTGGCAACCGCGTTAGCGGTGTCATGAAAGCCATTGATGAACTCGAAGGCGAGGACAAAGGCCAGGGCGAGCAACAGGCTCACTAGAACCCAAGCATCCAGTCCGCTGAATAAATCGATCATGAAGGTTTTCTGACCCGGTCGTAAGGGGGCGCGATTATGCCAGAAAACATCGGTAATCAATGCACTAGCTGCTCATCGGTAACATTCTTCAACGAAAAAAAATGGGGGGGAGGCGTGCATCCCGGTGTTTTCGGGGCTTTGGCAAGTGATTGATTTATGTGGAGGATCCATCAAATTCGCGGGATAAAGCGCCGGAAGGGAATAACTGAAACAATCGTATGAAATTTCGCTAAGGCCACATAACGGGCTTCCCTCCACCAGCGTGGTACTGGCAGAGAGATGGCACCTTTGGAAGCTCAACCCGAAACGCTTATGGCTCTTCGGCCTTGAGGTCCTGTTCAATCTTTTGGATTTCCTGGGCAAAGGCCTGGTCGAGCAGGCTGGCTCGTTTGCGCCATGGCTTGCGTTCAGGTTCTGGCTGGGCGGCGTAGGTGGTGACTTCCCCGCCGTAAACATCCTTGTAACGTTGTTCCTGGCGCTCAAGTTCCGCGCGCAGTTCGTCTTTCGTCACATTGTTACCTAATTGAGTTGAGTTTGAATCCGGTGAAACGCGATGCCGGGAAGTCGCCCCCGGTATACCGTCAATCTGAAGATCAGCATGGGAAGGTATACAGGAAAAACCACTTCTTTATTGCACGCGGCCACGATACCGGAGAAGAGCAGCTGTCGTAGCAACAGTTTTCTTGTACAGCCACAAGCAGTTGGCAGGCATTTGAAATGAGTGTCAGGTACTTGCGGCGGAGCCTGGACACAGGCGCTGAACGACTGCGTGGGGTTTATCCTCGGGGTGAGGCGAGGTCGGCTCCTACACAGGATGCATTATAGCTACGCGCTTGAATAACACTATCGCCATCAAGTTAAAAATCGTCAACTTTGTGTGAGGGTTTTGTTACGTAGGTGTGTGGGGTATTTGCTGAACTATTGGCGCCATAAATTGTGCAATGTTCTACAGGCGTTACTAAACCTTAACTTCTCTCGTACATCAGTCGATTCTGAAAGGCACTCAAATGGATGTCGATGGGTTCCGGCACCGGTCGGCGGTGACAAATTGCGATAATCGAATGACCGTCCGATAATCGCCCAATGTTGGTTGCCCTGCCTTGTGCAGCCATTGCACGGCGGCTTGTAATAGCGGTCACCCTCCCGCAGCGGTTAAAAATAAGAGAAAGGACCCCAAATGAACGATCAATTGCGCAACTCCTTCGCATCAGTGGCGCCGCCGATCGTTGCGTCACCGGCCAAGCGCATCCAGGCGTTTACCGGTGATCCGGATTTCATGACCTCCCTGGCCCGCGGCCTGGCCGTGGTGCAGGCATTCCAGGAGCGCAAGCGCCACCTGACCATCGCCCAGATCAGCCACCGCACGGAAATCCCCCGCGCTGCCGTACGCCGTTGCCTGCATACCCTGATCAAACTCGGCTACGCCACCACCGACGGGCGTACCTATTCGCTGTTGCCCAAGGTGCTGACCCTCGGCCACGCTTACCTGTCGTCCACGCCCCTGGCCGTTTCGGCGCAGCCGTACCTGGACCGCATGAGCGAGCAGCTCCACGAGGCGTGCAACATGGCAACCCTGGAGGGTGATGACATCCTCTACATTGCCCGCTCCGCCACCACCCAACGCCTGATTTCCGTCGACCTTTCCGTGGGCGGCCGTCTCCCGGCCTACTGCACCTCCATGGGCCGTATCCTGCTGGCGGCGCTGGATGACGCCTCGCTGCAGGACTACCTCGACCACGCCGATCTGCAAACCAAGACCAGCCGCACGCTCACCACCCCGCAAGCCTTGCTCGAATGCCTGCAGGAAGTGCGGCAACAAGGCTGGTGCATTGTCGACCAGGAACTGGAGCAAGGGCTGCGTTCCATCGCCGTGCCGGTGTACGACGCTTCGGGCCAGGTCCTGGCGGCACTGAACGTCAGCACCCATGCCGGGCGGGTCAGCCGCAGCGAGCTGGAGCAGCGTTTCCTGCCGAGCATGCTCAGTGCCAGCCAGGAGCTGAGTGCGCAGCTGTTTGCGTAAGCTGTTCGGTGACCGCACAGATCCCGGCTGGATGAATTGACGGTGTTTCCCAAGGCTTATTAATGTGCGGCAGCGCTTCAAGGCGCCGCCCCAATAATAATGACGACTCAAGGTCGTTCGCCCGCCCATCGGTGTGGAAATAAAAATAATGAATCAGCCTTCACCTGCTGTCGGTACTTGTTTGGACGTTCAGTCCTTCATCAACGCCCAGCCGCTGTCGCGGTATCAGTGGCGAGTGGTGATCCTGTGTTTTCTCATCGTTTTCCTCGACGGCCTCGACACGGCCGCGATGGGCTTCATCGCCCCGGCGCTGTCCCAGGACTGGGGTATCGACCGCGCCAGCCTCGGCCCGGTAATGAGTGCCGCGTTGATCGGCATGGTCTTCGGCGCCCTGGGCTCCGGCCCACTCGCCGACCGCTTCGGGCGCAAGGTGGTGCTGGTGGGGGCGGTGCTGGTGTTTGGGGCCTTCAGCCTGGCCTCGGCCTACAGCAGCAACGTCGATCAACTGCTGATCCTGCGCTTCCTCACCGGTCTCGGCCTGGGCGCCGGCATGCCGAACGCCACGACACTGCTCTCCGAATACACCCCGGAACGCCATAAGTCGCTGCTGGTGACCAGCATGTTCTGCGGCTTCAACCTGGGCATGGCCGGTGGCGGGTTTATCTCGGCCAAGCTGATCCCGGCGTATGGCTGGCACAGCCTGCTGATGATCGGCGGCCTGTTGCCGCTGATCCTCGCGGTGGTGCTGCTGTTCTGGCTGCCGGAGTCGGCGCGTTACCTGGTGGTGCGCAATCGCGGCACCGACAAAGTGCGCAAGACCCTGGCGCCTATCGAGCCGGGCATCGTCGCCCAGGCCTCGAGCTTCAGCGTGCCCGAACAGAAAACCGTCAAGGCGCGCAACGTGTTCGCGGTGATCTTCTCCGGCACCTACAGCGCCGGCACCTTGCTGTTGTGGCTGACGTATTTCATGGGCCTGGTGATTGTTTACCTGCTGACCAGTTGGCTGCCGACCCTGATGCGCGACAGCGGCGCCAGCATGGAACAGGCCGCGTTTATCGGTGCGTTGTTCCAGTTTGGCGGCGTATTGAGTGCGGTCGGCGTGGGCTGGGCGATGGACCGGTTCAATCCGCACAAGGTCATCGGTACCTTCTACCTGCTGGCCGGGGTGTTTGCCTACGCGGTGGGGCAGAGCCTGGGCAATATCACGCTGCTGGCGACCCTGGTGTTGATTGCCGGCATGTGTGTCAACGGTGCGCAGTCGGCGATGCCGTCGCTGGCCGCACGTTTCTACCCGACCCAGGGCCGCGCCACGGGCGTGTCGTGGATGCTCGGCATCGGCCGCTTTGGCGCGATCCTCGGGGCGTGGATGGGCGCGACCTTGCTGGGCCTGGGCTGGAACTTCGAACAGGTGCTGACCGCCTTGGTGATCCCGGCGGCATTGGCCACCACCGCGGTGGTGATCAAGGGCATGGTCAGCCATGCCGACGCTACCTGAAACGGACCGATAGCAAGACAACAATCCGTTCGATAATCGAACACTCAGTCGATTATCGGATTGTTTGGCCCCGACCCCCGGCTTAATCTTCAAGCACTTCGGCGCTGCCTCCAGCGCCTTTTTCGATCGATACCGGGAGCCCACCCCATGGCTGAAATCCTTTCGCTGGCTGATGCGGTAAAGCAGTTCGTGAATGACGGCGACACCGTTGCACTCGAAGGCTTTACTCACCTGATTCCTACGGCGGCAGGTCATGAAATCATTCGTCAGGGCAAGAAAGACCTGACGCTGGTGCGCATGACGCCTGACCTGATCTACGACCAGTTGATCGGTGCCGGCTGTGCACGCAAGCTGATTTTCTCCTGGGGCGGCAACCCGGGCGTGGGTTCCCTGCATCGCCTGCGGGACGCCGTTGAAAAGCAATGGCCGCAACCGCTGGAGATCGAAGAGCACAGCCACGCCGACCTGGCCAATGCCTACGTCGCCGGTGCCTCCGGCCTGCCATTCGCGGTGTTGCGCGCCTACGCCGGTTCCGACCTGCCCAAGGTCAATCCGCTGATCAAGACCGTGACCTGCCCCTTCACCGGCGAAGTGCTGGCGGCCGTGCCGTCGGTGCGCCCGGACATCACCGTGATCCACGCGCAAAAGGCTGACCGCAAGGGCAACGTGCTGTTGTGGGGCATCCTCGGGGTGCAGAAGGAAGCGGCCCTGGCGGCCAAGCGCTGCATCGTTACCGTTGAAGAAATCGTCGACGACCTCAACGCGCCGATGAACGCCTGCGTGCTGCCGACCTGGGCCCTGACTGCCGTGTGCCATGTGCCGGGTGGCGCGCATCCGTCCTACGCCCACGGTTACACCGAACGTGACAACCGTTTCTACCAGGCCTGGGACCCCATCGCCCGGGACCGTGAGACGTTTACTGCGTGGATCAACGAATACATCCACGGCACCGCCAATTTCAGTGAATTCCAGGCCAAGCTGGCCACCGCGCAGGAGGCCAAATAATGGCTTACTCGACCAACGAAATGATGACCGTCGCCGCCGCGCGCCGCCTGAAGAACGGTTCGGTGTGCTTCGTCGGCATCGGCCTTCCCTCCAAGGCTGCCAACCTGGCGCGCCTGACGTCGTCGCCGGATGTGGTGCTGATCTACGAGTCCGGCCCGATTGGCGCCAAGCCTTCGGTGCTGCCGCTGTCCATCGGTGACGGCGAGCTGGCTGAAACCGCTGACACCGTGGTGCCGACCGGTGAGATTTTTCGCTACTGGCTGCAGGGCGGGCGCATTGACGTCGGCTTCCTCGGCGCGGCCCAGGTCGACCGTTTCGGCAATATCAACACCACCGTGGTCGGTGACTACCACCAGCCCAAAGTGCGCCTGCCAGGTGCCGGTGGCGCGCCGGAGATCGCCGGCTCCGCAAAGAGCGTGCTGATCATCCTCAAGCAGTCGGCCCGCTCGTTTGTCGACAAGCTGGACTTCATCACCTCGGTCGGCCACGGCGAAGGCGGTGACTCGCGCAAACGCCTGGGTCTGCCAGGCGCCGGTCCTGTAGGGATTATTACCGACCTGTGCATCATGGAGCCGGAGGAGGGCAGCCACGAATTTGTCGTCACCGCCCTGCACCCTGGCGTGACCCGTGAGCAAGTAGTGGCCGCCACCGGTTGGGCGATTCGTTTTGCCGACCAGGTGACCACCAGCGCCGAACCCACCGAGATTGAACTGACTGCCCTGCGCGACCTTGAGGCACGCACCGCTGCCGCCCACGGCCAAGCCCCCGGAGAAGCCTGATGCGCGACGTATTTATCTGTGACGCCATTCGTACCCCCATCGGCCGTTTTGGCGGTGGCTTGTCCACCGTGCGCGCCGATGACCTGGCGGCACTGCCGATCAAGGCGCTGATGGAACGCAACCCATCGGTGGACTGGAACGCGGTGGACGAAGTGTTCCTCGGCTGCGCCAACCAGGCCGGCGAAGACAACCGCAACGTGGCGCGCATGGCGGCATTGCTGGCCGGCCTGCCGGAGAGCATTCCCGGCGTTACCCTGAACCGCCTGTGCGCTTCGGGCATGGACGCGATCGGCACGGCCTTCCGCGCCATCGCCAGCGGCGAGATGGAACTGGCGATTGCCGGTGGCGTCGAGTCGATGTCCCGCGCGCCGTTCGTGATGGGCAAGGCCGATGCGGCGTTCTCGCGCAACATGAAGCTGGAAGACACCACCATCGGCTGGCGCTTTATCAATCCGTTGATGAAGGCCCAGTACGGCGTCGACCCGATGCCGCAAACCGCTGACAACGTGGCCGACGACTATAAAGTCTCCCGCGCCGACCAGGACGCCTTCGCCCTGCGCAGCCAGCAACGTACGGCCGCTGCACAGGCCGCCGGTTTCTTCGCCGAAGAAATCGTACCGGTGCGTGTCGCCCACAAAAAAGGCGAAACCGTGGTCGAGCACGACGAGCATCCGCGGGCCGATACCACCCTGGAAGCCCTGGCCAAACTCAAGCCGGTCAATGGTCCGGACAAGACCGTCACCGCAGGCAACGCCTCTGGTGTGAACGATGGTGCCGCCGCGCTGATTCTGGCCTCTGCTGAAGCCGTCAAAAAACACGGCCTGACCGCCCGCGCCCGGGTGCTGGGCATGGCCAGCGCCGGTGTGGCGCCGCGTGTGATGGGCATCGGCCCGGTGCCGGCGGTGCGCAAACTGGTGGAGCGCCTGGGCCTGGCGGTAACTGATTTCGATGTGATCGAACTCAATGAAGCCTTCGCCAGCCAGGGCCTGGCCGTGCTGCGCGAACTGGGGATTGCCGACGACGCACCGCAGGTCAACCCGAACGGCGGCGCGATTGCCCTTGGCCATCCGCTGGGCATGAGCGGTGCGCGCCTGGTACTGACCGCGCTGCATCAGCTGGAAAAAACCGGTGGCAGCAAAGGCCTGGCGACCATGTGCGTCGGTGTGGGCCAAGGCCTGGCCCTGGCAATCGAACGCGTTTGAGACCCACAAGAATAAAGAGGATTGCTCCATGAGTGACAAGCCCGGATACCGGCGCCCGCAAGCGGGTACTCAGCCTGATTACCTGCACCCGGCCTACCAGTCGACGAACCTGCGTTCGCCGTCCAAGCCGTTGGTGTTCCTGCCCCATTCCCTGTCGGAAATCACTGGCCCGACCATCGGCGCCGAGCGCGTCAACGAGAAGGACAACGACCTGACCGCCCAGCACGAAGGCGAGCCCCAGGGCGAACGCATCATCATTCACGGGCGCGTGCTGGATGAAAACGGCCTGCCCGTTCCCGGCATCCTCGTGGAAATCTGGCAGGCCAACGCTGCCGGGCGCTACAACCACAAGCGCGACCAGCACGACGCACCGCTGGACCCGAACTTCACCGGCACCGGGCGTACCGTCACCGACGCCGACGGCTGGTACCAGTTCCAGACCATCAAGCCAGGCGCCTACCCGTGGGGCAATCACCACAACGCGTGGCGCCCGGCGCACATCCACTTCTCGCTGTTCGGCCCGAGTGTGCTGACGCGGTTGGTGACGCAGATGTATTTCCCCGGTGACCCGCTGCTGGCCTATGACCCGATCTACAACTGCGTCCCGGACACGTCGGCCAAGGAGCGCCTGATCGCCTCGTTCGATCTGGAAAAAACCATTCCGCACTATGCCCTCGGCTACCGCTGGGACATCGTCCTGCGCGGCCGCGACGCCACGCCGATGGAGAAATGAGATGAGCCTCAACGCGACTACTTCCCACACCGTCGGGCCGTATTACCACATTGGCCTGACCTGGCTGAACCGCGAAGACCTGACCGTTGCGGCCACCCTCGGCGAGCGCGTGGCGATCACCGGGCAGGTGGTGGATGGCAATGGCGATGTGGTCAACGACGCCATGCTGGAAGTCTGGCAGGCCAATGCGGCCGGCAAGTACGACCATCCCGAGGATGAGCAGGACAAACCGGTGGACCCGAACTTCGAAGGCTTTGGCCGGGTGCCGGTGGATGCCGAAGGGCGGTTTCGCTTTACCACCATCAAGCCGGGCAGTGTGCCGGGGTTGAAGGGCACGACCCAGGCGCCGCACCTGGTGGTGCTGGTGTTTGCCCGTGGGCTGGTGAAGCACCTGCTGACGCGGATTTACTTTGACGGTGAAGCGGCGAATGGGGATGACGCGCTGCTGGCGTGTGTGCCGCAGGAGCGCCGCCGCACGTTGATCGCCAAGGCGGATGCGGCGGGTGTGTATCAGTGGAATGTGATTTTGCAGGGCACCGACGAAGAGACGGTGTTCTTCGATTATTGAGTGGGCTGCGGATCTATCGCAGGCAAGCCAGCTCCCACAGGGGAATGCATTCCAAATGTGGGAGCCGGGCTTGCCCGCGATGAGGCCGGCCCAGGCAACAAATATCCAAAAGTCTGCTTGCGGAACATGGTTGTTGCAAAGTATGTCTAGGCTATAACCGTTCCCACTGAGTGAAAAAACATGACAACAAAAACCAGCCACTACACCGGAGAAGAACGCAGCAAAAGGATTTTTGCGATTGTCGGTGCCTCTTCCGGCAACCTCGTCGAATGGTTCGACTTCTACGTCTATGCCTTCTGCGCTATCTATTTCGCCCCGGCGTTTTTCCCGTCGGACGACCCCACCGTGCAACTGCTGAACACCGCCGGCGTGTTCGCCGCCGGCTTCCTGATGCGCCCCATTGGCGGCTGGCTGTTCGGCCGGGTGGCGGATAAACACGGTCGCAAGAATTCCATGATGATCTCGGTGCTGATGATGTGCGCCGGCTCCCTGGTCATCGCCTTTTTGCCCACCTACAAAGACATCGGTGCCTGGGCCCCGGCCCTGCTGTTGGTCGCCCGGTTGTTCCAGGGCCTGTCGGTAGGCGGCGAATACGGCACCACTGCCACCTACATGAGTGAAGTCGCCCTCAAGGGCCAGCGCGGGTTCTTCGCCTCGTTCCAGTACGTGACCCTGATCGGCGGGCAACTGCTGGCGGTGTTGGTGGTGGTGATCCTGCAACAGATCCTCACCGAAGAAGAACTGCGGGCCTGGGGCTGGCGCATTCCGTTTGTGATCGGCGCCATTGCGGCGGTGATCTCGCTGTTGCTGCGTCGCACCCTGAAAGAAACCACCAGCAAGGAAATGCGCGAAGACAAGGACGCCGGCAGCATTGCCGCGCTGTTCCGCGATCACAAGGCGGCGTTTATCACCGTGCTCGGCTACACCGCCGGCGGCTCGCTGATTTTCTACACGTTCACCACCTACATGCAGAAGTACCTGGTGAACACCGCCGGAATGCACGCCAAGACCGCCAGCTACATCATGACCGGCGCGCTGTTCTTCTACATGTGCATGCAGCCGGTGTTCGGCATGCTGGCGGACAAGATTGGCCGCCGTAACTCGATGCTGTGGTTCGGCGCCCTGGGCACGCTGTGCACCGTGCCGATCCTGTTGACCCTGAAAACCGTCAGCAGCCCGTTCCTGGCTTTTGTGCTGATCACCCTGGCCCTGGCCATCGTGAGCTTCTACACCTCCATCAGCGGCCTGGTGAAAGCCGAAATGTTCCCGCCACAAGTACGCGCACTGGGCGTGGGCCTGGCGTATGCGGTGGCGAACGCGATCTTCGGTGGTTCGGCGGAATATGTGGCCTTGGGTCTCAAGTCCATGGGCATGGAGAACACCTTCTACTGGTACGTCACGGCGATGATGGCGGTGGCGTTCCTGTTCAGCTTGCGCCTGCCCAAAGAGGCGGCGTATTTGCACCACGATCTGTAATCGGCTGGCGCATGCCCGTTGCCGGGTATGCGCCACCTAGGGATGTGTTATGACGATGCGCACGAGCAACCAACTGTTCGACGCCTACTTCACCGCCAACGGCATGGCTGAAGTGTTCTGCGACCAGGGGCGTTTGCAGGGCATGCTGGATTTCGAAGCGGCGCTGGCCCTGGCCGAGGCTCAGGTCGGGTTGATCCCGCAAGCGGCCGTCGCGCCGATTGCCCAGGCCTGCCTGGCTTCTCTCTACGACGTAGATGCCCTCGGCGACGCCATCGCCACCGCAGGCAACTCCGCGATTCCCTTGGTCAAGGCCCTCGGCAAGTTGATCGCCAGCGAAGATGCCGGCGCCGAACGTTATGTGCATCTGGGCGCTACCAGCCAGGATGTGATGGACACCGGCCTGGTGCTGCAACTGCGCAGTGCGGTCGAGCTGATCGAACATGATCTGGCGCGGTTGGGGGACATTCTTGCCGCCCAGGCCCAGCGCTACGGGGCAACTCCTTTGGCGGGCCGGACCTGGCTGCAGCATGCAACGCCGGTCACGCTGGGCATGAAGATCGCCGGTTGGCTCGGCGCAGTCACCCGCAACCGGCAGCGCCTCAGTGAGCTGAAGCCGCGTTTGCTGGTGCTGCAATTTGGCGGTGCTTCCGGAACCCTGGCGGCCCTCGGTGAACAGGCGATGCCGGTGGCGCAAGCACTGGCCGCCGAGTTGCAGCTGGGCCTGCCGGAGCAACCCTGGCACACCCAGCGCGACCGCCTGGTGGAGTTTGCCTCGGTGCTCGGTTTGATCGCCGGCAGCCTCGGCAAGCTGGGTCGCGACATCAGCCTGCTGATGCAGACCGAAGCGGCGGAAGTGTTTGAGCCGTCGGCCCCCGGCAAGGGCGGCTCTTCGACCATGCCCCACAAGCGCAACCCGGTGGGCGCTGCCGTGCTGATCAGCGCTGCAACGCGAGTGCCCGGCCTGGTGGCAACGATGTTCAGCGCGATGCCCCAGGAACACGAACGCAGCCTGGGCCTGTGGCACGCCGAATGGGAAACCCTGCCGGAGATTTGCCGGCTGGTATCCGGTGCGTTGCATCAGGCGCTGCTGGTCAGCGAAGGCCTGGAAGTCGACCCCCGGCGCATGGTCCAAAACCTTGATCTGACCCAGGGCCTGGTACTGGCCGAAGCGGTCAGCATCGTCCTCGCCCAGCGCCTGGGCCGCGAAACCGCGCACCATCTGCTGGAACAATGCTGCAAACGCGCCGTCGCCGACGGGCGCCACCTGCGCGCGGTGCTGGGGGATGAACCCCAAGTGATTGCCGAGCTTTCGGCGGCCGAACTCGATCGCCTGCTGGACCCGGCGCACTACCTGGGCCAGGCGCACACCTGGGTCACCCGGGCCGTGGCCGAACATTTTGCTTTGACTGCCTGAGGAGGCTGCTGTGGGATTTGTACAACTCGCCGATGGCGAACTGAACTACCAACTCGATGGCCCCGAAGATGCACCGGTACTGGTGCTGTCCAACTCCCTGGGCACCGACCTGCATATGTGGGACATCCAGATCGAGGCGTTCACCCAGTACTTCCGGGTGCTGCGTTTCGACACCCGGGGCCATGGCAAGTCGCTGGTCACCGAAGGTCCCTACAGCATCGAGCAGTTGGGCCGTGACGTGTTGGCGCTGCTGGATGCGTTGCAGATCGAGCGCGCGCATTTCTGCGGGTTGTCCATGGGCGGCCTGATCGGCCAGTGGCTGGGGATCAACGCGGGTGAGCGTTTGCGCCGGCTGGTGGTGTGCAACACCGCCGCGAAGATCGGCACGCCGGAGATCTGGAACCCGCGGATCGAGATGGTCCTGCGCGACGGTGCGGCCGCGATGGTTGCCCTGCGTGATGCGTCAATTGCCCGCTGGTTCACCGCCGACTTCGCCGAGGCTCATCCTGACCAGGCCAAGCTGATCACCGATATGCTGGCGGCGACTGATCCCCAGGGTTATGCCGCAAACTGCGCGGCCGTGCGCGACGCGGATTTCCGTGAGCAACTGTCTTCCATCAAAGTGCCGACCCTGGTGATTGCCGGCAGCGAAGATGCGGTCACGCCGCCGTCTGGTGGGCACTTTATCCAGGAGCACGTGAAGGGCGCCGAGTACGCCGAGTTCTACGCCGCGCACCTGTCCAACGTACAAGCCGGCGCGGCGTTCAGCGACCGTGTGCTGGAATTTCTGCTATCGCGCTGAGTATCGCTGAACCCTGTGGCGAGGGAGCTTGCTCCCGTTGGGCTGCGTAGCAGCCCCTGAGCAGCCGCAACCCCACTATTTGTAAAACCCTGCAGCGGCCTCACTGGGGTCGCTGCGCGACCCAACGGGAGCAAGCTCCCTCGCCACAGGTATGTGCCTGTCGTCACCGTTGCATGAGGAGCGTTTTGTGGACGAGAAACAACGTTATGCCGAAGGCCTGCAAGTGCGCCGCGAAGTGCTGGGCGACGCCCACGTCGACCGCAGCCTCAACGCCCTGACCGAGTTCAACAGCGAGTTCCAGGAAATGATCACCCGCCATGCCTGGGGTGATATCTGGACCCGCCCGGGGCTGCCGCGGCATACCCGCAGCCTGATCACCATCGCCATGCTCATCGGCATGAACCGCAGCGAAGAGCTGAAGCTGCACCTGCGCGCCGCCGCGAGCAACGGTGTGACCCGCGCCGAGATCAAGGAAGTGCTGATGCAGAGCGCGATCTATTGCGGGATTCCGGCGGCGAATGCGACGTTTCACTTGGCCGAGTCGGTGTGGGATGAGTTGGGGGTAGAGTCGCGCGCCTAGTGCGAGTCAGCGTCCCACACCCAATTCCACACACCGGGCAGATGCACGACTTCGTCGGCGCTTTTTACCGTGCGGGCCATGGCGGCTCGCTGCAAGGTTGCCCGGTCGGTGTAGAAAGGCTGTGTGGCGAGGGGCACGCCATTGATATGGGCGCTGTCCAGCAGGATTTGCAGGTATTCCTTCAAGTGCCAGGCGGTGTAGCGGTTGATATCGTGGAAGGTCACCACCACCGGGATCACGCCGTCCACCGTCGGTAATTCGCCTTTGGCGATGCGCTCGCGTACCACAGAGAGTTGGCGTATCAGATTTTCCCGTCGACGCGGGCTGCCGTTGAACACCCAGATCACCCCATCGTTTGCACTCAGGTCGGTCAGCAACACATGCATGCCGTGTTGCTGATAGGCGGCGAAGGTGCGCTTGTCGTAGTTCCAGAACGGCGGGCGTACCAGTGTGGGCGGTTGGCCGGTGATGGAGGTGAGGGTCGACGAACCCAGGCTGAGGTAGTGCTCCAGTTCAGCCGGATTCTGCAAGCGATGGTTGCTGTGCCACGGGGTCGCGGTGTGGAAGCCCAGGATATGGCCGGCCGCGTATTCGCGCTCCATGGTCTTGTAGCCCCGGGGGTTGCCGCCGGAGCGGGGCGCCTCGGTCTGCAGGAAGAACACCGCCTTGATCCCCGGCTGTATCGGGTTGTTCGCCAGGTCCGCCATCACCGAACGGCTGGGGTTCATGAAGCCCGAGGCGCTGGGGCCGTCATCGAAGGTCAGCAAAAAACGGATCGGCGCCTCGGTTTTCAGGCGTTGTTCGGTTTGCGGTGTCAGCGCCAGAGGCGGGCCGATGCAACCGCTGAGGCTCAGGGCCAGGAGCAGTAGGGCCGATACGGTGGCGAAGGGTTTCATGGTGTACGGCGGACTCGAAAGACGTTGGCTGCAGGTTTCGGTCATCCATGACACGCGCGCACCATACAGCAAGTTCGTCGCAGTTTTATGCCAGGCTGACGAGCGCGTACAGCCTGGTCACTCAGGCGGTTTTAAACAGGGTTGTAGTTCTGGTTTCTATATTGTTGGTCCTGCTTCGTTTCTTCCGGGCCGGAGACAAATCCACCGCCGGTATAAACCGTACCCGACTTGTCCGCGCCCAAGTTGATATAAGAGAAGTTTTTAACGTTCGAGTCGATGGTGACGTTATCGCTACCTTCCTGGGTTTGGAGAAACAGTCGCGATTGTCCGGTGGGGTCATTTTTGACAGGTAGCAAAAATGACTCCCCATTGATATTGGCCATTAATGAACCATCGGCGGCGGCACTGATGCGAACCTTGTCATCACCGTTGCCTGTCTTAATTTGTGTGACGCCATGCCCGGACCGGTAGGAGTCCTTGTTTTGATCATATGAAATGGTCACATCGCCCTTCCTGAAGACCCGGCTATCACCCTCTTGCTTCATTTGGGAAGCCACCGGGATAGCGTCTGCCTCCGAAAACGTTTTTTTGTCAGAGGATTCAGGTGCGGACGTGTAGCCATTTCGGCCTGATACACGATGATCATCGTTGAGGCTGATCTGCGTTTCGAACCAGATATTTTTGGCGATGTTTACTTGATCTTTCCCACCGTTGGTTTTTATTTCAAGCAGCCCAGTCATTGCACCGATATTTTCGATGGGGAGCCCGTAGGCTTTTCCATTGATTTCGGCCACGATGCCCCCCGACTGGAGGGTCTTTATCTCGATATGATCGTCCTGATTGCCCGTTTCGATGGTGACCTTGTTTCGCGCGATAGTCGTGCCGTTGAAGCTCCCCTGGTGCATGGGCGACGAGGTTATTTTGACATTGCCTTTGTCAAATTCGTGGGTCTCGGGGGCCGCACTCGCAGACCTGGGCACGTTGACAAGATTGGTCGAAACGAATTCGTTGGCGCGGTACTCGTTAACGGGTGGCGTGACAGCGGGTTTTGCGGGTGGTGGGGCTGCGTCGTACTTGTGTTGAGTGAAGTGACTGGAACAGTGAGACCGGTGCCGTTGGCGCTGGCCAGCTTCCTTGTTGTGGGTCGGCTCCTGATGGGCGCTCTGGCGGTGTGAGGTGTGTGCCGTATGTTTTTCGTCCGGTTTTTGTCGCCAGTCATTCCTGGAGAGTGGACTTGGGTTGTATGAAGTTACTGTCGTCATGGTTGCTCCATCTTGCAAACATTAAGTGAAGTGTTGGTTGGAACAGATTGTTATTGGTGCAACGATGGAGTTGGTTCATTTGGGGTTGTGTCGTTTTCGTACCGACCGTAGGGGGAATTTTTCCCAATAGGTGAGCGTTTTTCCAGCGCAGTCACAACCATGGGACTTCCTGCATTAGAGCAAAGAGATCGGGTAACTGACGATCAACCGGTTTTCATCAAACTCGTTGTTGTTGTAGTCCCGGCGCATGCTGGAATTGCGCCAGCGCACATTGAGGTCCTTCAACGTTCCGCTCTGCACCGTGTAGCCCACTTCACTTTCCCGTCCCCATTCCCTGCCGTCGGTGACCGTACCGCTGTGTACGTTGCTGCCGCTGATATAGCGGTTCATCACGGTCAGGCCTGGAATGCCCAGGGCGACGAAGTTGTAGTCGTGGCGCACCTGCCAGGATTTTTCCTGGGCGTTGTCATAGCTGGCGTTGTAGCTGTCGTTGGCCAGGGTGCCGCCGCTGGTGCCGTTGACCCGCATCCAGGCGCTGTTGCCGGTGAGTTTTTGCAGGCCGACATAGAACGTGTTGCCGCCGTATCGGGCCGAGAACAGCCCGGACCAGGTCTTGTTGTCGAGGTCACCGGCGCGGGCGCTGCCGTCGTCCTTGCCATAGAAGAACCCGAGGTTGGCGCCCAGGGTCCAGTCGCCCACCGGTTGGCTGTGGATCAGGTTGAGGTATTGCTGGCTGTAGATGTCCTTGAGCTGGGCGTTCCACACACCGATCTGGGTGCGTTTGTCGTTGAAAGCATATTCGCCGCCCTGGAAGTTGAAGCGGTCGGAGGTGAACGCGGTTTTCCCGAACATGGACATGTCGGTCATGCTGCTGTCGTCCCGTGGGCTGTTGGCGCGGAACTGGCCGCCGTACAGGGTCAGGCCGTCGATTTCCTTGGAGGTGATTTGCCCGCCGCGCAGGGTTTGCGGGAGCGAGCGGCCATCGTCCGAACGCAGGATCGGCAGCACCGGCATCCATTCGCCGACTTTCACTTCTGTCTTTGAAACCCGTGCCTTGAACGCCACGCCCAGACGCCCGAATTCATCCGCCGGGCGGCCATCGTGGTCCAGCGGCAACAGCTGGGTGCCACCCGTGCCGCGTCCGCCATCGAGCTTCAATGAGTACAGGCCCAGTACATCCACGCCGAAACCGACGGTGCCCTGAGTGAAGCCGGATTTGGCGTCGAGGATGAAACTTTGCGTCCACTCCTGTGCGCCGCCCTGGGTCTTGCTGGGGTTGGTGTAGTTGCGGTTGAAGAAGAAATTACGCAGGTTTAGGTTGGCGCTGGCGTCTTCCAGGAAGCCGTGTTCTTCAGCGACAACGGGGAGGGCAATGCTGGCGACAGCGGTTGCCAGCAAAAGCCGGCGCGGGTCGAAAGTGCTCATGGTGTCAGACCTGTTGTTATTGGGGTTATGCAGGTGGCGGCCATGGTGCGGGGCGGTGCGGGGGCGATGAAAGTGGGGGAGAGCGGGTTGTGGGCGATGATCGAACGCAAAGTCATGGGCGTAAAAAAACCGCTTCCTGGGCGGGAAGCGGTTTTTGTTTACTGCGCCACTATCAGAACAACTTCAAGGGCGGTGCTTCTTCTTTCAACGGTTCGTTCTTCGCGGTCTGTTCGTTCCAGCCACCACCGAGGGCCTTGTACAGGTTGACCTCGCTATTGAGCTGCGCCAGGCGGTCGGTGATCAGCGATTGCTGGGCACTGAACAGTTGGCGCTGGGCGTCGAGGAACGTCAGGTTGCTGTCGACACCAATACGGTAGCGACGCTCGGCCAGGCGGTAGTAATCCTGGTTGGCCGCGACGAAGCCACGTTGGGCGTCCAGTTGCTGCTTGTAGGTCTCGCGGGCGGCGAGGCCGTCGGAGACTTCCTGGAAGCCGGTCTGGATGGCTTTCTCGTAGTTGGCGACGTTGATCTCTTTCTGGATTTTCGAGTAATCCAGGCTGGCGCGCAGGCTGCCGGCGTTGAAGATCGGGATGTTGATCTGCGGTGCAAACGACCAGGTACCCGAACCGCCCTTGAACAGGCCGCCCAGGGTCGGGCTCGCGGTGCCGGCGCTGGCGGTCAGGGTGATGCTCGGGAAGAACGCAGCGCGTGCCGCACCGATGTTGGCGTTGGCCGCCTTGAGGTTGTACTCGGCCTGCAGGATGTCGGGACGACGTTGCAGCAGGTCCGATGGCAGGCCGGCCGGTACTTCGCTCAACAGGTCATCAGCCAATGGCCGGCTGACGATGTTCGCTGGCAGGCCGGTACCCAGCAGCAGGGTCAGGTTGTTTTCGTCCTGGGCCACCTGGCGGGTATAACGCGCCAGTGCAACCCGGGCGTTTTCCACCGAGGTACGGGCCTGGCTCAGGTCCAGGGCCGAAGCCACGCCGACTTCATTGCTGCGCGAGGTCAGTTTGAAGCTCTGCTCGTACGCGCCCAGGGTGTCCTGGGTGAGCTTGAGCAGCTCCTTGTCGGCCTGCCAGGTCAGGTAGGCGTTGGCCACGCTGGCCACCAGGCTGATCTGGGTGGTGCGGCGCGCTTCTTCGGTCGCGAAGTATTGTTGCAGCGCTTGTTCGCTCAGGCTGCGTACGCGGCCGAACAGGTCCAGCTCATAAGAACTGATCCCGAGGCCCGCCGAGTATTGGCTGGTGATGCCCGCTTCGCCGGTCTGCGACAGCTTGGCCGGGGTGCGCGTGCGGCTGCCGCTGCCCGTGGCCGAAACCGCCGGGAACAGGTCGGCGCGCTGGATCTGGTACTGCGCGGCATACGCATCGATGTTCAGGGCCGCGACACGCAGGTCGCGGTTGTTCACCAGGGCGGTCTGGATCAGCTGTTGCAGGGCAGGGTCATGGAAAAACTGCTTCCAGCCCTGCTCGGCAGCCGCCTGGCCCGGCGCCTGGGCCGACGAATACGCCGGCCCCTGCGGGAACTGCGCGGCTACCGGCGCTTCAGGGCGCTGGTAGTCCGGGATCAGCGAGCAGCCACTGAGCACGAATGCTGTGACCGCTAAGGAAAGTAGCGACTTGCTCATTGGCCAGCCTCTTTAGGAGTTTGCTTGGGTTCAGTCTTTTTACGCTCGCCAGCGGAGGACACGGTTGCGAAGAACAGGGGTACCCAGAAGATCGCGAGGACCGTGGCGGTGATCATACCGCCAATTACGCCCGTACCGATGGCGTGCTGGCTACCTGAGCCGGCACCGGTGGAAATTGCCAGGGGCAGTACGCCGAGCATGAACGCCATGGACGTCATGATGATCGGTCGCAGACGCATGCGGGATGCCTCGATGGCCGACTCGACGATGCCTTTGCCCTGTTCGTGGAGCTCCTTGGCGAACTCCACGATCAGGATGGCGTTTTTCGCTGCCAGACCCACCGTCACCAACAGGCCCACCTGGAAGAACACGTCGTTGGACAGTCCCCGCAGGCTGGTGGCGATCAACGCACCGATCACACCCAGCGGTACAACCAGAATCACCGCAATCGGGATCGACCAGCTTTCGTACAGTGCCGCGAGGCAGAGGAACACCACCAGCAGCGACAGGGCGTACAGCGCAGGTGCCTGGGAGCCGGACAGACGTTCTTCGTACGACAGGCCGGTCCAGGAGTAACCAACGCCAGCCGGCAGGTCCTTGGCAATGCGTTCGACTTCCGCCATCGCATCACCGGTACTGTAGCCAGGTGCCGGGGTACCGAGGATTTCCATCGCCGCTACACCGTTATAGCGCGAGAGTTTCGGCGAACCGAAGATCCACTTGCCCGAAGAGATGGCCGACAGCGGCACCATCTTCCCGGACGTGCTGCGCACGTACCATTTGCTCAGGTCTTCCGGAGACATCCGGCTGGCGGCGTCACCCTGTACATACACCTTCTTCACACGACCACGGTCGATGAAGTCGTTGATGTAGCTGCCACCCAAGGCGATTGCCAGGGTCTGCTGGATGTCTGCCAGGCTGATGCCCTGGGCACTGGCCTTCTCGTCGTCAACGGTCAGCTCGTACTGCGGCTCATCGTTCACGCCGTTGGGGCGCACGCCCGCCAGGATCTTGCTTTGTGCCGCGGCACCGAGGAACTGGTTACGCGCATCCATCAGCTTCTGGTGTCCGACGCCGCCCTGGTCTTGCAGGAACACGTCGAAACCGGTGGCGTTACCCAGTTCGAGTACCGAAGGTGGCACCACGGCAAATACCATGGCGTCCTTGAAGGCCCCGAAGAAGTAACCCTGGGCACGCTTGGCAACCTCAAATACCGACTGGCTCGAGTCACGCTCGTCCCACGGCTTGAGCATCACGAACGCGAGGCCCGAGCTCTGGCCACGACCGGCGAAGTTGAAGCCGTTCACGGTAAACACCGATTTGACAGCCTTGCCTTCGCCTGGCTCGCCTTCCTTGTCGTTCAACAGGTAGGCGCGCATATCGTCGATGACTTTCTGCGTACGTTCAGCCGAAGAACCCACCGGCGTTTGTACCTGGGCAAAGATCACGCCCTGGTCTTCCTCTGGGAGGAACGCGCTTGGAATGCGGGTGAACATCCAGATCATGCCGGCAAGGATCAGGGCATAGACCACGAACGCCGGGAACTTGTGCTTGATCATGTTACCGACGCCGCGCTCGTAGCTCAGTACGCCACGGTCGAAGGTACGGTTGAACCAGCCGAAGAAGCCGCGCTTGGGTTGGCCGTGTTTTTCCGGGTCAATCGGCTTGAGCATGGTGGCGCACAAGGCCGGGGTGAAGACCAGGGCAACCAGTACCGACAGCGCCATCGCCGAAACGATAGTGATGGAGAACTGGCGGTAGATCACACCGGTGGAACCACCAAAGAACGCCATTGGCAGCAGTACCGCCGACAGCACCAGGGCGATACCCACCAGGGCCCCCTGGATCTGGCCCATGGACTTGACCGTCGCCTCCTTGGGCGACAAGTGCTCCTCGGCCATTACCCGCTCGACGTTCTCCACCACAACGATGGCATCGTCCACCAGCAAGCCGATGGCCAGGATCATGCCGAACATGGTCAGGGTGTTGATGGTGAAGCCGAACGCAGCGAGGATCCCGAAGGTACCCAGCAATACCACCGGTACGGTCATGGTGGTGATGATGGTGGCGCGGAAGTTCTGCAGGAACAGGAACATCACCAGGAACACCAGCACGATCGCTTCGATCAGGGTGTGAACCACACCGGAGATCGATTCGGTCACAACCGGCGTGGTGTCATACGGCACCACAGCCTTCATGCCAGGCGGGAAGAACGGTTCGAGGGACGCAACCGTTTCGCGAATCGCCTTGGCGGTGTCCAGTGCGTTGGCACCGGCTGCCAGCTTGATCGCCATACCGGAAGCCGGCTTGCCGTTGAACTGTGCGCTGATGCTGTAGTTCTGGCCGCCCAGTTCAATACGCGAAACGTCACCCAGGCGAACCTGGGAACCGTCGGTATTGACCTTCATCAGGATATTGCCGAACGCTTCAGTGGTTTGCAGACGCGTCTTGCCGATGATGGTGGCGTTCAACTGAGTGCCGGGCAGGGCAGGCAGGCCGCCGAGTTGGCCGGTGGCCACCTGGACGTTCTGCGCCTGGATGGCGTTGCTGACATCCACTGGCGTCAACTGGTAGTTGTTCAGCTTGGCCGGGTCGAGCCAGATACGCATGGCGTACTGGGAACCGAACACCTGGAAGTCGCCCACACCGGCGGTCCGGGAAATCGGGTCCTGGATGTTGGAAACGATGTAGTTGGAAAGGTCATCCTTGGTCATGCTGCCGTCTTCCGACACCAGACCGATCACCATCAGGAAGTTCTTCACCGACTTGGTAACGCGGATACCCTGCTGCTGTACTTCTTGTGGCAGCAGCGGGGTCGCCAGGTTGAGCTTGTTCTGTACCTGAACCTGGGCGATGTCCGGGTTGGTACCCTGGTTGAACGTCGCGGTGATGGTCATGCTGCCGTCGGAGTTACTGTCCGAGGCGACATAACGCAGGTTGTCGATACCGTTGAGCTGTTGTTCGATCACCTGCACCACGGTGTCCTGCACGGTTTGTGCAGACGCGCCCGGGTAGGTCACCTGGATATCAATGGCGGTTGGCGCGATGGCCGGGTACTGGTTGATGGGCAACTTCAGGATCGACAGTGCCCCGACCAGCATGATCACCAGGGCAATTACCCAGGCGAAAATGGGACGGTCGATAAAAAATTTCGACATGAATTACTCCCCTTGACCAGCAGCGGCAGCAGGAGCAGCAGCGGAACCGGCGGGTTTGGCGTTATCAGCGTCCTTGACCTTGACTTCGATGCCCGGCTTGATGAATTGCAGGCCTTCGGTGATCACACGGTCACCGGCGTTCAGGCCTTTTTCCACCAGCCAGTAGGCGCCGGTAGTACGGTTGGCCACCAGTACACGTTGCTCGACCTTGTTGTCCTTGTTCACCACCAGCGCGGTCGGGATGCCCTTCAGGTCGCGGGTCACGCCTTGCTGTGGTGCCAGGATGGCCTTGCTGTTCACACCGGCTTGCAACTGCGCGTGGACGAACATGCCCGGCAGCAGGGTGTGGTCAGGGTTCGGGAACACGGCCCGCAGGGTCACGGAACCGGTGGTTTCGTCGACCGAGACTTCGGAGAATTCCAGCTTGCCTTCCACGCCGTAGGCGGTGCCGTCTTCCAGGGTCAGCTTGACCTTGGCCGCGTTTTCGCCGGCTTTTTCCAGTTGGCCGCTTTCCAGGTCGCGACGCAGTTTCAGCATCTCGGCGGAGGACTGCGTGACGTCGACGTAGATCGGGTCCAGTTGCTGGATCACTGCCATGGCGTCGGCCTGGCCGTTGCTGACCAGCGCGCCTTCGGTGACCGAAGAGCGACCGATACGCCCGGAGATCGGGGCAAACACCTTGGTGTAGCGCACGTTGATCTGGGCCGTTTGCACGTTGGCTTCAGAGGTCATGCGGTTGGACACGGCGGTGTCGTATTCCTGGCGGCTGACGGCTTGTTCGTCGACCAATTGCTTGTAGCGATCGGCAATCGACTTGGTCTGGGCCAGGTTGGCCTGGGCGCTTTTCAGCGAGGCGTCATACACCGACGGATCGATCTGATAGAGCTGCTGGCCTTCCTTGACGTCGCCCCCTTCCTTGAACAGACGCTTGAGAATGATGCCGTTGACCTGAGGGCGAACCTCGGCAATGCGGTAGGCCGTGGTGCGGCCTGGCAGCTCGGATGTCAGGGTAAAGGCTTGAGGTTGAATAGTGACCACGCCGACCTGAGGGGTTTGAGCGGGCGGAGCCGCTTCTTCCTTTTTACATCCGCTGAGCAGCGATGCCAGGGCGACGGCAGTAACCAGGGCGGTAACAGCTGGCTTAAGTTGCATGAAGATCCTCGGGTCAGGCGCGCAGAGTGCGCACAAGAAGTGTGGAAGGGTAAAAAACAGGCACTGAGTGGATAAGTAGCTTGCTACGCAATATACTTACGTTCATGGTTGTTTGTAAACTCTTGACAGGCTTCGCGGAATGTTGACAAAGCAGCGTCCAAAGCCTCGATTCTAGTACGTTCGGCGCCCTTGACGGCGTCGTCCCACAATTATTCAGATGGTCGTTAGCGGCGGTTGAGTCTGCGTTACCGATCACCCCAAGTCTCCTGATTGAGGTTTTACTGCCATGGTTCGTCGTACCAAAGAGGAAGCTCAGGAAACGCGCAGCCAGATTCTTGAAGCGGCCGAGCAGGCCTTCTACGAGCGCGGGGTTGCGCGTACCACGCTGGCGGATATTGCCGCGCTGGCAGGCGTGACACGTGGTGCCATCTACTGGCATTTCAGCAACAAGGCCGACCTGGTGCAGGCGATGCTCGATACGCTGCACGAGCCGCTGGATGAATTGGCCAGGGCCAGTGAGAGCGAGGACGAGGTCGATCCGCTGGGTTGCATGCGCAAGCTGCTGATTCATCTGTTCCATCAAGTGGCCCTGGACCCGAAGACCCGGCGCATCAATGAGATTTTGTTTCATAAGTGCGAATTCACCGATGAAATGTGTGATCTGCGCCGTCAGCGCCAGACCGCCAGCCTCGAATGCAACCTGCGCATCGGGCTGACCTTGCGTAACGCGGTCCATCGCGGGCAGCTTCCGGAGAATCTCGACACCGTACGTGCCGCGGTGTGCATGCACGCCTATATCGACGGAATTCTCGGCCAGTGGCTGCTGGTGCCCGACAGTTTCCAGTTGGCCCAGGACGCAGAGCGCTGGGTCGATATCGCGTTGGACATGCTGCGCTTGAGCCCTGGCCTGCGCAATTAAGACAAAATGCGTAATTGCGACCAGTTGTGTCAACAATAAACGCCGGGGGTGGTCAATCAGGCTTTTCCCTGATTTTGTGGGGTGACGTTATATACGGGCTGGCGGGCGGTTGATAGGTAGTTGGCTAAGTATTTTGTAGCAATATTGTTGCAAGGCTGTGAAGGAGTGTTTCCTGCGGCCCATAAAAAAGCCCCGGCTCTCGCAAGCCGGGGCTTTTTCGTTTCAGCAGATCAGAGTGCCAGGGTCGGGTAGTCGATGTAGCCGACCGGGCCTTTGGCGTAGAAAGTCTCTGGATGTGCTTCGTTCAGCGGTGCATCGGCCTTCAGGCGAGCCGGCAGGTCCGGGTTGGCGATGAACGGCACGCCGAATGCCACGGCGTCAGCCTTGCCCGAAGCCAGCCACGCGTTGGCGCTGTCCTTGGTGAAGCGTTCGTTGGCGATGTACGGGCCACCGAAGGCGGCTTTCAGTTGTGGGCCGAGGCTGTCGCCTGCTTCCTTTTCACGGGAGCAGATGAACGCGATGCCACGCTTGCCCAGCTCTTTGGCGACGTAGGTGAAGGTTTCCGACAGGTTGGCGTCGCCCATGTCGTGTGCGTCGGCGCGTGGTGCCAGGTGCACACCGACGCGACCGGCGCCCCAGACTTCAATCACGGCGTCAGTGACTTCGAGCAGCAAGCGTGCGCGGTTTTCCAGGGAGCCGCCGTAGTTGTCGGTGCGCTGGTTGGTGCTGCTTTGCAGGAACTGGTCGAGCAGGTAGCCGTTCGCGCCGTGGACTTCCACGCCGTCAAAACCGGCGGCCTTGGCATTCTCGGCACCTACGCGGTAGGCGTCGACGATATCGGCGATTTCAGCGACTTCCAGGGCGCGCGGGGTAGGGTAGTCGGCCAGTGGACGCACCAGGCTGACGTGGCCCTTGGCTGCGATGGCGCTTGGGGCAACCGGTGCTTCGCCGTCCAGGTACGACTCGTGGGAGATCCGGCCCACGTGCCACAGTTGCAGGAAGATCTTGCCGCCTGCACCGTGCACGGCCTTGGTCACATTGGCCCAGCCGCGAACCTGGTCGTTGGACCAGATGCCCGGGGTGTCCGGGTAACCCACGCCCATTGGCGTTACGGAGGTGGCTTCGCTGAGGATCAGCCCGGCGGAAGCGCGTTGGACGTAGTACTCAGCCATCAGCGCATTGGGCACGCGACCGGCGTCGGCACGGCAGCGGGTCAGCGGCGCCATGATGATGCGGTTCGACAGTTCCAGGTCGCCCAGTTTGATCGGATCGAAAATAGTCGTCATGGGATAACACCCTTCTCTTTAGTTGATCAGTTAGTCGCGGGGGCCAGGTCGGCATCGCCGGTCTGACGGAAAGTAATCAGGGTCACCAGCAGCGCGAGCACGGCCAGTGCAGCAGCGGCCAGGGGCACGCTGGTCAGGCCGAAGCCGTGGGCAATCACGCTGCCGCCCACCCAGGCGCCGAGGGCGTTGCCGATGTTGAAGGCGCCGATGTTCAAGGTGGACACCAGGTTCGGTGCGGCCTTGCCGAAGGTCACCACGTTGATCTGCAGTGCCGGTACGGCGGCAAACGAGGCGGTGGCCCAGAGGAACAGGGTGATTTCAGTCGGGATCACGGCGACGCTGGTCCAGGTCAGGACGGTGGACACCACCGCCATGCTGATGAACACGCCGATCAGGGTGGCAGCCAGGCGCTTGTCCGCCAGCTTGCCGCCGATGATGTTGCCGACGGTCAGGCCCAGGCCGATCAGCAGCAGGGTCCAGGTCACGCCTTTGGGCGAAACACCGGTGACGTCCCCCAGCAGCGGCGCGACGTAGGTGAAGAGGGTGAACATCGACGCAGCGAACAGCGCGGTCATGCTCAGCGACAGCCAGATGCCGGCGCCTTTGAGTGCTCTGAGCTCGGCGCGCATGTCGAGTTTTTCCTCGTCACGCTTGGCCGGCAGGAAACGGATCAGGCCGATCAGGGCGATCACCCCAATTACCGTCACGGCCCAGAAGGTCGAGCGCCAGCCGGCTTCCTGACCCAGCGCGGTGCCCAGCGGTACGCCGAGCACGTTGGCCAGGGTCAGGCCGGTGAACATCAGCGCCACGGCCGAAGCACGCTTGTTGGCCGGCACCAGGTTGGCGGCGACCACCGAACCGATACCGAAGAAGGCACCGTGGCACAGCGCGGTGACCACACGGGCAAACATCAGCACGTTGTAGTCGCTGGCCAGGGCGCAGAGCAGGTTGCCGATGATGAAGATGCCCATCAACGCTACCAGGGCGGCCTTGCGCGGCAGCTTGGCGGTGGCCAGTGCCATGAAGGGGGCACCGATGGCCACGCCCAGGGCGTAGCCGGTCACCAGCCAGCCGGCGCCGGGAATCGATACACCGAGGTCGGCCGCCACATCGGGCAACAGGCCCATGATGACGAACTCGGTCGTACCGATGGCGAAGGCGCTTAAGGCCAGGATGAGTAGCGAGAGAGGCATTGATGGGTCCTTGTTACAGCGGTGCGCTGAGTTCTTCGGTGAGCGCTTTGAGGAAGGCTTGGATCACGTCCTCATTGCGTTTGAAAAAGTGCCATTGGCCGGCCTTCTGGCTGCTGATCAGCCCCGCCCGTTGCAGGTTCGCCAGGTGCGCCGACACGGTGGACTGAGACAGCCCGCAGCGCTGGTCGATCTGCCCGGCGCAAATGCCGTATTCGTGGTTGTGCAACTGCTCGGGGAATTGCACTTTCGGGTCTTTCAGCCAGTTGAGGATGTCTCGCCGTACTGGGTGCGCCAGGGCTTTTATTATTTCGTCGAGGTCGATGGACATGGCAGTGATGCTCGGTTTTGTAAAACGTTATATCGCGATGAGGCGAACTTTAAATCGTTGTATCCCGATATACCAATATGATTTTGGTCTTAAACCAGATTGAATCGGTATATCGGGTTATAACGATACGTTGACGGCAGTGCTAGACTGCGCGCCATGAATTATCTCGCACATCTGCACCTCGGCGGCCAACTTCCTGCTCAATTGCTTGGCAGCCTGTATGGCGACTTTGTTAAAGGTCGCCTGCAAGGCCAGTTCAGCCCGCAAATCGAGTCGGCGATTCAGTTGCATCGCTCAATCGATCGCTACACCGACAGTCATCCGCTGATCGGGCAGGCGCTGTCGCGCTTCACCCTGACCCGGCGCCGCTATGCCGGGATTGTCCTCGATGTGTTTTTCGACCACTGCCTGGCGCGGGACTGGGCGTTATATGCCGATCAGCCGCTGGAGCGATTTACCTCTGAGGTATACCGGGTGCTCGCCGAAGAACCGGCGTTGCCGGGGCGGCTGGCGCAGATTGCGCCGTACATGGCGGCGGATGACTGGCTGGGTTCGTACCGCGAATTTGCGGTGATGGAACAGGTACTTCGAGGCATTGGCCGGCGCCTGACACGGCCCGAAGAACTGGGCCATGCCATGCAGGAATTACGAGCGCTGTACGAGCCGTTGAGCGAGGATTTTCGGGTGTTTTACCCAGAATTGCAGCGGTTCTCAAATAGCCAGTTGGCAATACAACTATAAATGTGGGAGCGGGCTTGCTCGCGAAAGCGGTGGGTCAGCTAATGAATCTGCTGACTGATGCACCGCCTTCGCGAGCAAGCCCGCTCCCACATTTTTCACCGTGCTCGCTTCAGGCCGCGAATGCTGGCCGCGCTGGCATTTGCTCAGCTTCTGGAAGGGGGCCAAACAACGCCTTCTGCACCGCCTGCTGCGCCTGGAACGCCAGCGCCGCACGTTCCTGCCCGGCGCAGGCAATCGGCTTGAGCAGATGGATTTCCACGTCGCCCTGGTCATTGCCGAACAAACGCATCAAGTGCGAGAGCAAATCATCGTCGCCAATAAACGGTGCCAGCGGGTCGATGTGGCCATCGCGCAGATAACGAATCGCCACCGGTTGCAGCGACACATCGGCATCAATCGCACTGGCCAGTAACCGCCCGTGGAACGTACGCAGGGCGCGGCCGTCGGTGGTGGTGCCTTCCGGGAACATCAACAGCGGGTGTTGTTGTTCCAGATGACGCGTCATCTGTTTGCGAATCAACTGGCTGTCCCCCGAACCTCGGCGGATGAACAGGCTGCCTGCCTTGGCGGCCAACCAGCCCGCCACCGGCCAGGTGCGCACCTCGGCCTTGGACAGGAACGACATCGGCGCCACCATCCCCAGCAGCGGGATATCGGTCCACGATACGTGGTTGCTGACCCACAGCATCGACTGTTGCGGCAACTCACCGTGAACGGTCACGCGAAAGGGCAGGGCGTTGGTCAGCCGTGCCATGAAAAAACGCGACCAGCGCTGCCGGCGCACCATCGAGTTGGCCACGCCCAGACGTTCAAACACGCCAAACACACTGGCCATGGTCAAACCCAGGGCCACCACCACCAGCACGCGGGCAATTCGCCCGTACACCCGAAGGCGGCTCATCACATGGCTGCCTTGAAGTGGCGGGCATACCGCGGGCACAGCTCGTCGCGCTTGAGCAGGATGAACACGTCGGCCACCTGGAAGTCTTCGTCCCAGCAGGGTTCGCCGCAAATCTTTGCACCCAGGCGCATGTAGGCCTTGAGCAAGGGGGGCATTTCGGCGATGACGTTGGATGGCAGGTCCAGTGCCGGCAGCGGCTTTTTCGGCTCGGCCCGCAGGTGTTCGTTGCACAGGTAGCGTTCGCGCAGGCGCTGCATGATGGCGTGGGCCTGGATGCCGCCGTCGTGCATCGGGATGCTTGCGCAGCCCATCAGGTAGCTGTAGCCGCCCTGGTTGAGGACTTCGGCCAGCTCGCCCCACAACACGGCGATGGTGCCGCCGTTGCGGTAGGCGGGGTCGACGCAGGTGCGGCCGATTTCCAGGATGGGGCCTTTGAGGTGCAGCAGGCCATGGAGGCTGAATTCTTCTTCGCTGTAGAAGCGGCCCAGGGTGGTGGCAGCCTGGTGATCGAGCAAACGGGTGGTGGCGACGAGTCGACCGCTGTTCAAATCCCGCACGCCGATGTGGCTGCAGTGAACATCATAGTCATCCATGTCCAGGCCCAGTTCAGCGCCTTTCAGCTTGGCGTTGAATTCGCCGCTGAACACGTTGAACCGCAGGGCCTGGGCTTCCTGCAAAGCCTGGGCGCCGATCAGGCGTTCGGCTTGCAGGCGGCGTTCATTGCCGGTGTCGCTGATGCGGGCGATCTGAGTCATGGCGAGTCTCCGAGTGCCGGCCAGGGTTACGGCCGGTCGACTTGTTTGTGCCATGTCAGGCTATGTAGGGCCGGTGTCATCTCCATGAAGTTACGGTGACGCTTAGATGACAGGCATTTCGCCGGTGGGTGCTGTGTTTTTTGTGTACATATCCGTTGCTGCGGTAACGGCGGCTTGGGGTTCCGCTCTTACAGCGGGT